>JAXGWN010000211.1:0-3991 GCA_040773285.1 Bacillota bacterium | reverse complement strand
CGTCGTTGATATCCACAAAATTCTGGGAATGCAGTGGGGTGGCGATCATGAAAACACGAGCGGTGGGGATCCCCGCCATTATAAAAAGGGCAGCGTAATACAGGGTGGACAGGGACACACATTCCCCCGCTCCCTTGGTATATCCTTCCCGCCGCCAGAAACTGGTCATGGCCTCAACGGTCTCGGTTTTCCAGTAGGGGATCACCTCGGAGGTATATTTGTCCAGCCCGAAATGCCGGCGGATGTCTATATCGAAATAATATTTGTCTCCCTCATACCCAAACAGGGCATTGCTCTGTTTCAGGGTGTCGGCGTCCACAAAGTCACGGAAACGTTCCATCTCGTCCGGTTTGGTGGTAAGCCCCCAGGTGTCCAGGTCCAGGTTGAAATCAAAGTTGTTCATGATGAATTGCTTCAGCCGGAGAATCTGGCGGTATTCGGACAGCTTCTTCAGGTTGTCGAACCAGGGATCCTCCCTCCATTGCCAGATGACCGGCGACATGATGTTGGCCAGCACCAGGGAATACATCAGTTCCGGGAAGATAAATATTTCCATATCAGACAGAGTGACTGCCGATGAGTATTTCTCCATGGATTGTTTATCATAAATATTTAACATTTTGTGCTCCTTTCTCAGATGAACTGGACGGTATGACAAAAAAATCCCGTAAGAAAAAGAATTGCGGGAAGAGCAGGTAAAATCCCTGAATATAGTTTATCATAATATAAATAACTTGAAAGATGGAGAAACCACTATGGAAACGAATCAGACTGCAGTATCAGGTATACAGCGGGAATTTTATCTGTCCATCGCGGCAGGAGTTCTTTTTATCGCCGTCAACTTCATTGGTCTGTCCCTGGTACCGGTCTATGTTCTGGACCTGGGATACAGTGATTTTCTGGCCGGTCTGCAGAACACGGTGTTCAGTGTGTTCTGTGTGGCCTTTCGCTTTATCCTGGGTCCCATGGCGGATCACAAGGGACGCCGCCTGATGATGCATATCGGGGCAGGAAGCTTCGTGGCCGGCCCCCTGATGATGCTGGTGGCCGGAAGTCTCTATCCTGCAATCCTGGTGGCCCGGGTGATCATGGCAGTGGGAATGGCTTCGTTTCTTTCGGCGGCCAACTGTTACGTGGCGGAAAGTGTTCCCGAATCCTTTCTGGGAACGGCCATCGGGATTCAGAGGGGACTTTACTCTCTGTCCCTGATGGTGGCGCCAGCTCTGGGGCTGATGCTGGCCCGTTCGGACGCAGGGTATACCGGACTCTTTCTGGCGGCTGCCGGACTGGGCCTGGTGTCATTCCTTCTGGTTAGCCTGATGCGGGAACACCGGCCGGACTGCGGGGATAACCAGAGCATCGGCAGAAGTCTCAGGGAATCCGGCGGTCTTCTGACCCGTCCGGATATGGGCCGGGCGTATCTGGCTCTTTTCAGTATCTCCGTAAGCTATGGGGCGATTCTTTCTTACGCTGCCATATATCTGGAGCGGTACGGATCCATTGGAAATCCCGGTGTCTATTTCACTTTCTTTGCAGGAAGCGGACTGGTGGGGTCTGTGGTGGCCGGGATCCTCTCTGACCGGTTTGGCCGGCGCCGTGTGGCAGCCCCCCTGATGCTTTCCATGGCGGTGGGAGTGGCGCTTCTGTATCTGGTACCGGTGCAGCCTGTACTGTTCATGATTCTTTCCGGTCTTCTGGCCGGCACCAGTTTCACCGGCGCCATGGCGGTACTGATCAGCTGGCTGCTGGATATGGCTCCTGCCTCCCTCCGGGGCACTGCCATGGGACTGCAGGAAAACAGCATAGATTCCGGTCTGGCGGTGGGCAGCCTGGTATTTGCGGTTCTTACCCTGGGCTTTACCCAACAGATGGTATTCCTGATGCTGGGGATTCTGGGGATTCTGATCCCCTTCCGGCTGAAGCTGAAGAAAGTGGTATCCCATCCGGAGCAGATTTGATAGAATGAATGCGAAACCAATGAGACAGGAGGATTTCTGATGCCACTGGTAACCACGAAAAAAATGTTTGCTGATGCCTATGCCGGCGGATATGCCATCGGGGCGTTCAATGTGAATAACATGGAAATTGTTCAGGGGATCACTGAGGCGGCGGCTGCCACCCGGTCTCCGCTGATTTTGCAGGTGTCCGCCGGAGCCAGAAAGTATGCCAACCATACCTATCTGATGAAACTGGTGGAGGCGGCTCTGGAAGAGACGGATCTGCCCATTGCTTTACATCTGGATCATGGCGACAGTTTTGAACTGTGCAAATCCTGCATCGACGGAGGTTTTACCTCTGTGATGATCGATGGATCCCATCTTTCGTTTGATGAAAACATTGCCCTGACCCGGCGGGTGGTGGAATATGCCCATGCCAATGGGGTGGTGGTGGAAGGGGAACTGGGCCGGCTGGCCGGTGTGGAGGACGAAGTGAATGTGTCCTCCGAGGATGCCAGTTACACCAGACCCGATGAGGTGGAGGAGTTCGTTTCCCGGACCGGGGTGGACTCTCTGGCCATCGCCATAGGGACCAGCCATGGGGCATTCAAGTTTAAAGGGGAACCCAAACTCCGCTTTGATATTCTGGAAGAAATTGGCCGCAGACTTCCCGGCTTTCCCATCGTGCTGCACGGAGCCTCCTCGGTGGTGCCGGAGTATGTGGAGATGATCAATCAGTTTGGGGGAAGCATGCCGGGAGCCAGAGGCGTGCCGGAGGAGATGCTCCGGCAGGCTGCGTCCATGAGCGTCTGCAAGATCAATATTGACAGTGACCTGAGGCTGGCCATGACCGGCACCATTCGGAAGGCACTGACTGAGGATCCAACCAATTTTGATCCCCGGAAGTACCTGGGACCGGCCCGGGAAGCAATCCGGGGCATGGTGGAGCACAAGATTCTTCATGTACTGGGGAGTAACGATAAAATCTGAGAAACCTGCAAGACCGCCCGGGCGGTCTTGCTTTTTCAGTACGGTGGAAAGGCGGACAGATCATGATCAGAGCAATTCTATTTGACAAAGACGGAACACTATTGGATTTCCAGCGGACCTGGCTGCCGGTGGCCCTGCAGGTGGTGGATCAGCTGATGAATGATCATCAGGTGAAGGGAGAGGATATCCGCCGGCAGATGCTTATGTCCATCGGGGTAATGGATACCCGGATCCTGGCAGACGGATACCTGGCCCAGGGCACCAACCGCAGCATTGCTCAGGCGCTTTACCGGGTACTGGAAGGTCATGGTGTGACGGTCTCCCGGGAAGAATTTGTGGCGCGCTCCACCGATCTTTTCAACCGGATTGCAGCCGCCGGACGGATCTATCCCACGGAAGAGGGGCTGGACCGTCTGCTGGAGGACCTGAAAAACCGGGGCCTCCTGATTGGTCTGGCCACCGCAGATACGGAACACTCCGCCCATAATTGTCTGGCTGCGCTGGGGATTGATTCTTTTTTTGATTTTGTGGGGGCAGACAACGGGGAGATTAATCCCAAACCACATCCTGAAATGATGGAATGGTTCTGCCGGCAGTACCGGCTTAAGCCTCAGGAGGTGGTCATGGTGGGGGATACTCCCACAGATATGAAATTTGGCCATGGGGCCGGAGCAGGATTCCTGGTGGGGGTTCTATGCGGAACCGGCACGGCCGGGGATCTCAGTCCCTGGGCGGACGTTCTGGTTGACAAGGTTTCCGATATTGTGGATACTGACGGTAAGCTGATTTGGGACAGATAGGAGGAGCACGATGAGAGAATTGGTGATCGTTTGCAGCGGGGCGGCGGAGGGTTCCGGCCCGGACCGCCTGATCGGATGGCAGGATAACCCGCTGTCTGAGGAGGGCATACGCCAGGCCCGCCAGGCCGGGAAAATCCTCAGGGAAAACGGATACCGTTTTGATCTGGCCTACACGTCGATTCTGCGCCGGGGGATTGAGTCCCTGTGGGAAATTCTGGCAGAAATGAATCTGTTCTGGATTAAGGAGAACAAGAGCTGGAGACT
>JAXGWN010000210.1:0-4019 GCA_040773285.1 Bacillota bacterium | reverse complement strand
CTGGCGGCAGCCATCGGGGCGGGCATCGATATTACCCGTCCGGAAGGAAACATGCTGGTGGATATCGGCGGGGGGACCACGGACATTGCGGTTCTCTCTCTGGGGGGGACCGTATACTCCCAGTCCCTTAGAATCGGGGGGGACAAGTTCGATGAGGCGATTCTCAAGTATCTGCGCCGGGACCACAACCTCCTGATCGGGGAGTCCACGGCGGAGGCCATTAAGCTGTCCATCGGGACAGCCTACCCGGCGGCCACTGAGAAGATGGCGGCGGAGGTGCGGGGCCGGGATCTGGTGACCGGGCTTCCCAAGATTCTTGAGATCGACTCCGATATGCTCTTCGAGGCCATGAAGGAGCCCATTGAGGCCATTATTCAGGCGGTGAAGCAGGTTTTTGAAAAGACCCCGCCGGAACTGATTTCGGACATCCTGGAAAAGTCCATCGTGATGACCGGGGGAGGGGCGCTTCTCCGGGGTCTGGATGTGCGGATGAGCGAGGAACTGAACGTTCCCTGCTTTGTGGCGGAAAACGCCATTTCCTGTGTGGCCATCGGGACGGGGAAATCCCTGTCCATGCTGGATAAGATCGGGAACAATTCGAAGGCCAAGCGGGTGGTCTGATACCAGACCCGTCTCATGCTCCGGACCCGGCACGGATGCGCCGCAGGAAGGCGGGGCGTCCGGGAATGCCCGGCAGGACGGGCAGAGACAGTGAAGACAGGTAGAGACAAATCAGGACAAATTGAGATAAATCGAGATAAGGATACAAACCATACTATATGAAATGGAATACTGCGGGGCTTTGGTCCCACACAGCCATCTCCGGACATCCGGAGATGGCTGTGTGAAACCGGGCCTCCGGCGGGCCTGGGAACCTGCCGGGGCCGGACGGCGTCCTATAGGGCAGTGATTGGAGTGGGAGAATGGCAAAAATAATGGTAAGGGACAAAAAGACGGCCAATCTGCTGGCGGGACTGCTGATTGTGGTCACGGTTCTGGTGGTGGCGGGAGGCCTGTATGAGATCGGGCAGCAGCTGGGTCTGGTGGACCCGGAGGGGTCGCTGTTTCCGGATAAGGTGAATCCGTTTACTCCCCGGGAGGAGGAGTCCGTGTTTGAGGATGACAAGCTGATGCTTCTCACCCTGGGGGCGGATTACCGGGAGGGAAGCCACAGTGGCCGGTCGGATACCATCATTATTACGTTCCTGGATTTTAAGGCGAAGACGGTGAAACTTCTGTCGGTGCCCCGGGATACAAAGATTGAGATACCGGGCCACGGGGAGGAAAAGGTGAATCATGCCTTTAACTACGGGGGACCGGAGCTGGTGATGGAGACCCTCAATAACTACCTGGGAACCACCATGGATAAATATGTGGTGGTGGATTTCGAGGGGTTTGAGAAGATTGTGGATGCGGTGGATGGCATTGAGATTGATGTGCCCCGCCGGATGTATTATCCGGCGGAGAATATTGACCTGGAGAAGGGGCTGCAGACTCTGTACGGGGAGGACGCTCTGGCGTTTGCCCGGTACCGGGGGGATTCGGGCGGGGACTATGCCCGGATGGAGCGGCAGCAGCTGGTAATCAAGACGATTGCCAAGAAGGCGCTGGCGGTCCGCAATGTGTGGACGGGGACCAAGGTGGCGGCGGCGGCTCTGGATATGACGGAGACCAATCTGACCAACCGGGAACTGATCTATATTGCCACCCAGATGATGGATGCGGATATTGACGGGATGGAGACGGCGACGGTGCCGGGGGGCTCCGATATGATCGGGGGCGTCTGGTATCATATTGCGGACCGGGAGGAGTTTCTGGCCCTGGTGGAGAGTTTCCGCAATCCTCCCATAGAGGTGCCGGAGATCGATCCGGAGACGGGGGAACCGATTGAGCAGGATGGGGAAGCGGAAACGGCTGAATAATGCCCCCTCTCCTGAAGCGCCCTTGCTTTTGTTTACTGAATCTTAATGGTTTATCGCTGCACGGAAGCAGGAGATTCCTGCTTCCGTGCAGTATTCTATAACTGTATGAGCATACGCGGAAAGGCTGAAATCTATGAGGAAAGTGAACATTCTGGGAGCGGACATCGATGATGTGACCATGGAGGAGGCGGTGGAGGAGATCGGGCGGTGGATCCGTGAGAAGACTCCTGCCCAGGTGAATACTCTGAATGCGGAAATCCTGTATGGGGCGTATTCGGATCCGAAACTTTTAAGTACGATTAACCGGTGTGCTATGGTGACTCCGGATGGATCGGGGATTCTCTGGGCGGCGGGACGTCTGGGGAGGCCTCTCCGGGAGCGGGTGACGGGAATTGATCTTCTGCAGCGCATCCTAAAGGAGGCGCCGCAGAAGAAGAGGTCAGTCTATTTCTACGTATCGCGTCCTGTGGTGCTGGAGCAGGCGGTGGCCAATATGAAAAGGGATTACCCGGGCCTCAGTATATCGGGGTATACCCATGGGTATATTCCTCAGGAGGCTCAGCATGATCTTCTCCAGGATATCCGGGAGAAGAGTCCGGATCTTCTTTTTGTTGCTCTGGGGGCTCCCCGGCAGGAGTACTGGATTTCGGAGCATCTGCTGGAACTGCCTCCTCTGGTGGCGATCGGGGTGGGGGGATCGCTGGATGTGATTTCGGGTACCCTGAAGCGGGCCCCCTCCCTTTTCCAGAAGCTCCATCTGGAGTGGCTGTACCGGACTCTTATTCAGCCGAGCCGGATAGGGCGTACCCTGGTGCTGCCCCGCTTTATGGCTCTTGTTTCCCGGACTGCCCGGGAGGAGAAAAAGAAAAAATAAAATAATCTCCAGTTTTTTGCAAGAAACCAGGCAGATGCTGCGTATTAATGTATGAGTAATGTGGATTTCGGTTCCACTTTATTCGGGGATCCGGGGACGCAATCCCGCAAGGTGGTTGTCAACCGGCCCGGTTGTCTATATAATCTATGTGTATAGCCATGTATAATGGCAAAAAAATCTCAAGGAGGAATTACAAAACATGAGAAAGTCTAGTAAAATGCTTTCCCTGGTTATTGCCCTGATCTTTCTGTTCAGTGCAGTAACACCCGCTCTGGCTCTTTCATCTGACGCCGACGACGCCGGCGCAAGACTGAAAAGCCTGGGCATCATCGCAGGTTATCCCGATGGAAGCCTGGGACTGGAAAGAACCATTACCCGTGCCGAAATGACTGTAGTATTGGCTGAAATGTCCGCTATGGGCAGCGCTGCTGATGTACTGAAGTCCGTACCTTCCAAATTCTCCGACGTGGCTACCAACGTATGGTACACAGGGTATGTAAACCTGGCTGCCAACCAGGGTTGGGTATCTGGATATCCGGATGGCTCCTTCAAGCCCAATGCCAACGTAACCTACGCTGAAGCAGTTACCATGATGCTGAACGTGCTGGGCTACAGCAAAGGCGATCTGCCCGGGACCTGGCCGCTGAACTACCTCGTGAAAGCTGCTGAACTGGGAATCACTGATGATGTATCCTTCTCCACTGGATCTCCCGCTCTGAGAGGCGATGTATTTGTATTTGCAAGCGCTTCTCTGGATCAAGAGCCCGTTAAATGGGTAAGTGATGACTCCGAGTTTGTCTCCATCAAAGATGGCGAGACTCTGCTTGACAAACTGGGCTTTGAACTTGCTGAAGATGTAATTGTGTCCGACGCATATGTTCTGGTTGGAACTGGCGGAGAAGATGACAGAGAAGTAACAGCAAATGACTCTTCTGTCGAGTATGCTGCTGATGGTTTTGATGTTAGACCCTACATTGGAGTGGAATCAGATTTCTACTTCAACGATGATAATGAGATCCTTGCTGTTAAATCAAGCGCATCCGTAATGACTGCTGAAATCGACAGCGTTACCGAGGCGTCATATGAAATCGAGTTTGATGGAAGCAGCAAAACATACAACTACGAAGACGCAGTAGTAATTGTAAACGAAAAACTTTCTGACATAACTGCAGTTTCTATCGACGAAGATAGCTTTGTTAGATATGCAGTGTCCGGAGACGATG
>JAXGWN010000209.1:0-4024 GCA_040773285.1 Bacillota bacterium | reverse complement strand
TGAAACCTGAAGAAAAGGGGGGAAAACAGTGGAAAAATTAAAGGTAGTTCATTACATCAACCAGTTCTATGCCGGAATTGGTGGTGAGGATAAAGCCGACACACCTCCGATGGAATTTGAGGGCGTGAAGGGTCCCGGCATGGGACTGAAGCCCCTGCTGGGGGATGCGGCAGAGATCGTGGCCACTGTTGTGTGCGGTGACTCGTACTTCGGTGAAAACATCGATGTAGCCACCGACGCAGTTCTGGACATGATCAAAAAATACAACCCGGATGTGGTAATCACCGGGCCTGCGTTCAACGCCGGCCGTTACGGTGTGGCAGCCGGTGCTGTGGCCAAAGCCGTAACCGAGAGACTGGGCGTTCCTTCTGTTACCGGAATGTACGAGGAAAATCCCGGTGCGGACATGTTCAAGAAGTTCACTTACATGGTTCCCACTGCCAACAGTGCGGCCGGCATGAAGGACGCTCTGCCCAAGATTGCCGCCCTGGCCCTGAAACTGGGCCGTGGGGAAGCCATCGGGTCCGGTGAGGAAGAAGGTTACATGGTAAGAGGAGTCCGGGTGAACCGCTTTGAAGAAGAGCGGGGAGCCAAGCGGGCTGTGGATATGCTGATGGCCAAGCTGAACGGCGAGTCCTTTGAGACCGAGTATCCCATGCCGGTATTTGACCGGGTGGCACCTGCTGCGGCCATCAAGGACATCACCAAAGCCAAAATCGCCATCGTATCTTCCGGTGGACCGGTACCGAAAGGAAACCCGGATCACATCGAGTCCTCTTCCGCCTCCAAGTACGGCCGTTACAGCCTGAAGGGCATAAACGACCTGACACCGGAAAACGGGGAGACCGCTCACGGCGGATATGACCCCACCTACGCCAACGACGACCTGGACCGGGTAATTCCGGTGGACGTTCTGCGGGAGATGGAAGCCAAAGGTGAGATCGGTTCTCTGCATGAGTACTGGTACGCCACCGTCGGAAACGGAACCTCTGTGGCCAGTTCCAAGAAGTTTGCTGCTGAAATCGTACCTTACCTGAAGGAGGACGGAGTGGATGCTGTCATCCTCACCTCCACCTGAGGAACCTGTACACGTTGCGGTGCAACGATGGTTAAGGAAATCGAAAGTGCAGGCTTCCCGGTTGTGCATATGTGCACAGTGGTACCCATCTCTCTGACGGTTGGTGCCAACCGGATTGTGCCCACCGTGGCCATTCCCCACCCGCTGGGGGATCCCACTCTGAGTGCAGCCGACGAGAAAGCACTGAGAAGAAAACTGGTTGAAAAGGCTCTGACTGCTCTGCAGACAGAAGTCAGTGATCAGACTGTATTCGGAAAATAGATTTCTGAAACACTGATATTCCGGGGGACCCTCTGTGCAGGTGTCCCCCATCATTTTATGGAGGTGACAAATATGACCTATCCCGTTGTGAAGGGCGCAGCCTACTGCCTGTTTCACGCTCCCCATATGCTGATTCATCAGGGAACCACCCAGACATCCGAGCGGCTGAAGAATCCGGACTCCGAGCATCTGAAGAAGCTGCCCAAGAGTCTGCGCAGTTTTGATGAGGTGGTAAAGTATCCCCCCAACCAGGTCTATATCGGGAACTCCACCCCGGCGCAGCTGGGAAGTATTCCTTCCCCCTGGTATGAAAACGCCCTGGAGAACGTAAGCCGGGACGGCAAGTTCGGCGGAATCTACACCGAGGATGAACTGATCGGCCTGATGAAAGTGGTGGATGTGTTCGATCTGGTGGTGCTGGAAGAAAGCTTCCAGGCCGGCTGCAAAGCAAAGCTGGAAGTGAAAAAGCAGTTTGCCGGTATTAAAGGCATGGCCAACCTGGACAAAGGAGCCGTGGCTTTTGCCGAGGTGGAAAATCTGGTGAAAAACGGGGCAGAGCCCCTGTACGACGGTGGCCGTCTGGTGGGCTGTGTGAAGAAAGCCCACGAGTTCGATGCTGCCCTGACCAGTCACGTTATGTTCGAGAATCTGGTCTCCAAGGCTTCCGCCGTGGCCACAGTGATGGAACTGTTCGCCAAAACCGGTCTGAGCCCGGAAGACATTGACTAGATTGTGGAGTGCTCCGAGGAAGCCTGCGGGGATATGAATCAGCGGGGCGGCGGCAACTTCGCCAAAGCCATCGGGGAATCCTGCGGCTGCCTGAATGCCACCGGTTCCGATACCCGTTCCTTCTGTGCCGCTCCGGCCCACTCCATGGTGGAGGCGGCTGCCCTGGTGCAGTCTGGCGTGTATGAGAACGTTCTGGTGGTGGCCGGCGGTTCGTCTGCGAAACTGGGAATGAACTCCAAAAGCCACGTGGAAAAAGGTGTGCCGGTGCTGGAGGACGTGGTGGGAACCTTTGCCATTCACGTTGGTGCCAACGATGGCGTGAGCCCCGTTATCCGCTGCGACGCTGTGGGCAAACATAAAATCGGTTCCGGATCCTCACCCCAGGCGGTCATGACAGCCATTGTCACCGATCCTCTGGACAAAGCCGGATTCAGCCTGAAGGAGATTGACAAGTTTTCAGCAGAAATGCAGAATCCGGAGATCACCAAGCCGGCCGGTGCCGGGGACGTTCCCGAAGCCAACTTCAAAATGATCGCCGCCCTGGGCGTGAAACGGGGAGACTTCACCCGGGATGAGATCGCTGATGTGGTGAGCCGCATCGGGATGCCCGGATACGCTCCCACCCAGGGACACGTTCCCTCCGGAGTACCTTTCGTGGGCTTTGCCCGCAACATGATCATCGACGCTGAAATTGAGCGGGCCATGATCATCGGGAAGGGCTCTCTGTTCCTGGGACGTATGACCAACCTGTTCGACGGAATCTCCTTCATCATGGAGAAGAACCCGGGGAAAGTGGAGGAAGCGGCTTCCTTTGACAAAGAAGAGGTCCGTAAACTGGTGGCTGAGGCCATGAGAAAGTTTGCGTCCTCTCTTGATCTGGAGTAGCCGGACTGTGTGTCTGTTGAGGAGGTGACAAGATGGAAAAAATTGTAAAAGCGGCAATCAGGGAAACCTTTGAGGACATCGCAGTGGCTCTGGAAACCGGCCGTTTCGGAAGGAAGACCCGGGTGGGAATCACCGTGATCGGCAGCGAGCACGGCCCCAAGGAACTGGTCCGGGGAGCCGAACTGGCCCAGAAGAGCAACCCGGATATCGAGGTTGTGGTCATCGGAAACAGCGTGAAAACCAGTCTGGAACTGGTGGAGGTCCGCGATGAGGATGAGGCCCACAAGGTCATGGATGAGATGCTGGCTGCAGGAACCCTGCAGGCGGCTGTAACCATGCACTACAGCTTCCCCATCGGGGTATCTACGGTGGGCCGGGTTATTACACCGGCCAAAGGACGGGAAATGTTCCTGGCCACCACCACCGGGACCTCGGATACCCACCGGGTTTCTGCCATGATCAAAAATGCCATTTACGGAATTGCCTGCGCCAAGGCCTCCGGAATCAAGGAGCCTACCGTGGGGATTCTGAACATTGAGGGTGCCCGTCAGGTGGAGCGCAGTCTGGTCCGTCTGAAAGAGGCCGGATACCCTATCCACTTTAAGGAGTCCGCCCGTGCGGACGGTGGTGTGGTGATGCGGGGCAACGACCTTTTGCAGGGAGTACCGGACATCATGGTGGCGGATTCCCTGACCGGAAACGTTATGATGAAGGTCTTCAGTGCCTACAGCACCGGTGGCAGTTATGAGGGAACCGGCTACGGTTATGGCCCCGGCGTGGGCCAGGATTACGATCGGATTATCTGCATTCTGTCCCGGGCCTCAGGCGCCCCCGTGGCGGCTGGCGCCATCCGCTACGCAGCGGACTGCGCGGAAGGCAAGCTGCTGGATCTGGTGAAGGATGAATTCGATGACGCTAAAGCGGCCGGACTGGATAAGATCCTCTCCGAACTGACCGCCGCCGAGAAGAAATCCTCAGAGGACAGTGCCGATGTGGTCTGCCCTCCGGAGAAGGTCTGCACAGCGGACATTCCAGGGATCGAGATCCTGGATCTGGAGGACGCTGTCCGGG
>JAXGWN010000208.1:0-4030 GCA_040773285.1 Bacillota bacterium | reverse complement strand
GGAGGCTTCGTGGGAAGACTGGCGGCTCTGGGGTACCGGAGAGAACTGGGACGGGGAAGGGGACAGGAACAGGAGGGGATCCGGGTTTTGTATACCGCCCATGGATTTCACTTCTTCAGGGGTGGCCCTGTTCTTTACTGGATCCTCTACTACCCCCTGGAAAGATGGCTGGCCCGGTTCACCGACACACTGGTGGTCATCAACGGGGAGGATGAGAAAAGGGCAGCCCGTTTTCCCTGTCCCGTGATCCGGATGCCCGGAGTGGGGGTGGACACACGGAGATGCCGGGAGGCAGGAGATCCGGGGAGGGTACGGTCGGAGCTGGGAATACCGGAGGGTGAGCGGGTCGTCCTGGCCATCGGGGAACTGAACCGGAACAAAAGAATGGAACTGGTCATCCGGGCCTTCCGGGAAGCGGAGAAAAAGGTGGCGAACCTCCGGCTGGTCATCGCCGGAACCGGGCCCCGGGAAGAAAGGCTTCGGGCACTGGTCAGGAAAATGGGACTGGAGGACCGGGTGGTCTTTGCCGGATTTCTCATAGAACTGTCTCCCCTGATTCGGACTTCAGAACTGGTGGTATCCGGCAGCAGACGGGAAGGGCTCCCGGTGTGTATCCAGGAGGCCATGGCCTGCGGAAAGCCCGTGGTGGTCACAGATATAAGGGGGCACCGGGACCTGGTGGAAGATGGCGTTCAGGGCTTTCTGGTTCAGGGGACGCAGGTTCCGGATATGGCCCGTGCCATGGAAAGGGTACTGAAAGACCGGAAACTGGCCGGGGCCATGGGAGATAGTGGGCGGCGGCGGGTCGAAGAACTGGATGTGGATACCGTCCGTGAGAAGTACAGAATATTGTATCGTTTGGACAGATAAACATGGGAAAGCGCGAAAAGGCTTAGTTTTGGGGCCGTTTCCTGCTAGAATAGGGAAAACAGCATTGGCAGTACCTAGTTCCGGGTGAAATGCCCGGGTTTTGGCGGATGCGGAAAGGATTACGGGCCATGGAAACCACATCCATCGACAAAGAGACCCTTCTTACCATCCTGACAGATTTCCTGGAGGTCATGCACGACGGGATCTGTATCACGGATGGGGAAGGGACAGTGCTTAGGATCAGCGATACCTGCCGGGAGATCTATGATATCGAGCAGTGCGACTGCGTGGGACGGCATATCTCCGAACTGGAGGTCCGGGGCACCTTCGCCCCCTCGGTCACCCTCCAGGTGATCCGGGAGGGTCACAAGGTAACCAACATGCAGCCGGATAAAAACGGACAGCAGCTGCTGGTTACCGGAGTTCCCATCTTCGACGGGAACGGAAATATTCTGTTTGTTATCAGTTACGCCTCCTGGGACATCGCCAGCATCGGGGAACTGAAACGGCAGTACAACGAACTGCAGGAAGAGGTAAAACGCTACTCCATGGAACTGGAACGGTTCCGGATCCGGGAGATGGGCAGCGGATTTGTGGCGGAAAGCCGCAAAATGCAGCAGTTGAGGGTCCTGCTGGACAAGGTGGCCACCACGGATGTGTCAGTTCTCATCACCGGAGAAAACGGCTCCGGAAAACTGACCGCCGCCCGGCACCTCCACCGGGTCAGCCGCAGGGCCGAAGGCCCCTTCGTCAAGCTGACCGCCGGCGCCTTTCCCGTCCACGTCCTGGAGGACGAACTGTTCGGCTACGTACAGGTCAATCAGTCCACCGGCATCGAACAGGAAAAAATCGGACTGTGTGAACTGGCCCACGGAGGCACCCTGGTCCTGGAGGACGTGGAGTGCCTCAGTCCCGACACCCAGGGAAAACTCCTGCACCTGATCCAGAACCAGTACTACTTCAAGCCGGGATCCAAGGAGGTCAAGAACGTGGATGTACGGCTGGTGGCCACCACCACCCAGGATCTGGAGAACCTGGTCCGCAAGGGCCAGTTCCGGGAGGAACTGTTCTACCGGCTCAGCGTGGTCCCCATCCATGTCCCCAGCCTCAAGGAGAGAAAAGAGGACATCGTTCCCCTGATCCATAACTTCCTGCAGGAATTCGGACAGAAATACCAGCGGGAAAAACGGATCTCCCAGCAGGCCATGGACCTTCTTCTGTCCCATCCCTGGCCGGGAAACGTCCGGGAACTGAAATACATGGTGGAGCGGCTGGTGCTGACCACCGAGGAGGATGTGATCCAGGGGTACAGTCTTCCCGGGAACATTTCTCCGTTTGCCGCCTCCAACTACGAAGCGGAAATCGACCTCAACAGTTATCTGGACTACCATGAGGGACGCCTGGTAAAGCAGGCCTGGGAGAAATGCCATACCACCGTGGGCGTCGCCCGGTTCCTGGGCATCAGTCAGGCGTCTGCCGTCAGAAAACTGCAGAAATTCATTCCCGAGTACTCCACCGGGAAAAGGGCTATCCATAAGTGAATAGCCCTTTTTTTTATGGCCCGGGGGAGCCGCCAGAGGGGAGGAATGAGAAGTATGATAGGCATTCTATCCATTAATGAATAGGAGGGGTGGGAGGATTCGGGGATATGTCCGGAAAAAGGCCGGGTTTCCGGGGTTCCGGGGATATTCATAAGTGAATAGAAAAGCCGGGAGCCCTTGCTGTACAAGGGCTCCCGGTGCTTTACAGGAAGGGAAACGGGAGTAAGATGGGGATAGAGCGGAAAACCGGAGAAAAGGTGGTGATGGTTTGGAGGACTATGCAGGCGATCTGATACGGGGCGCACCGGCCGTCCTGATCCTGGGGATGCAGAACGAGTTTCTGGAGAGGGGAAAACCGGCGGACCAGGCCTGGTACAAACAGGTGCTGTACAACATCTTTCCCCTGATCAACAAGGCCCGGGAAATGGACATCCCCCTGATGTTCTCCCAGGAAACCCACCGGGATCCCCGGTACTTCGGGTATGAGGGAACCGGATACCGGCACCGGGGCTTCGAGAAAGGATACCCGGTGGAGGGCACCAAGGCCTGGGAACTGGCGCCGGGACTTCAGCCCCTGTCCCCCCGGGACTACGTTCTCAGAAAAAGCCGTTACAGCTGTTTTCTGGGGACCGATCTGGAATATCTTCTGCACCTGGGGGGAACCGGCACCCTGATCCTGGCCGGGATCTACTCCAATCTGTCGGTTCACTATACGTATGTGGACGCCCTGCAGCGGGGATTCTCCGTGCGGGTGGCCCAGGAATGCGTGGCCGGAACCAATCAGGAACTGCACCAGGGGGCGCTCAACCAGATGCGCTTCCTTTCGGAGGACGGGGTCCGACCCCTGTCCGGGATTCTCAAAGCGCTGGATGTTTACCAGGGGAGCCTGGCAGACCGGAAACAAGGAGGTACAGGATGTTAGGAGTCAAGGAACTGAAGCTGGTGGGGGACCGCCAGCACTGCGTGGACGTATTGCTGGGCAAAGGACAGTACGCCCGGAAGGTCCTGAAGGGCGGCATGTTCGTGGACGTGATCACCCGGAAGGTGTATCCCGCCGACGTGGCCATTGAGGGGGAATTCGTCCTGATGGTGGGGGACTGCTCCAAGGTCACCGGGCCGGATACCGAAGTGGTGGATGTCCATGGAAAATACATCTGCCCCGGCTTCGTGGACGCCCACATGCACTTTGAAAGTGCCATGCTGACCGTCACCGAGTTTTCCCGGCTGTCCATTCCCACCGGGACCACCTGCCTGATCAACGATCCCCATGAGATCGGAAACGTACTGGGTCCGGTGGGGGTCCGGGCCATGGCGGAAGAGGCAGCCAGAATGCCCCAGCACGTGTATTCCCGGGTTCCGGCCCTGGCTCCCGACTCACCGGGACTGGAGACCGCCGGATTCAACATCACCGCCAGACACGTGCCGGAAATGCTGGAGTACCCCTCTGTTACCGGCATCGGGGAGACCCAGGGGGTCAGCGCCATCCGGTTCGTCTATGACCACAACTACGACGTGATCCGGGACACCATCGCCGCCACCGTCTACGCCCGGGGCACCGGCAAAGGCGTGGACGGAAACGCACCGGAACTGTTCGGGGCCGAACTGGCCGCCCACATCTT
>JAXGWN010000207.1:0-4035 GCA_040773285.1 Bacillota bacterium | reverse complement strand
CTTTCCAGTTCAAATTCAGGTTCCCCGACAATCACCAGTCCCAGATCCCCGTTTACCGTCACCAGATCCCCCGTCCGGATCAGTTCGGTGGCCCGGCTCACACCATTCACAGCCGGGATTCCCAGCTCTCTGGCAATGATGGACGAATGCACCAGCATCCCGCCCCGCCGCTCCACAATGGCCCCGGCCAGAGAAATCACAAACGTCATCTGGGGCTGTATGGCATCAAACACCAGAACCTCCCCGGCCACCACCTTCCGGAATTCGTCCAGGCTCCGGAGCACTCTTGCCCTTCCCGTGGCGGTTCCCGGGGAAGACGGCTGCCCCACCAGCTGCCGGACCTGCAGGGTTCCCCTGTCTTTTCCGGAAGGATTCTCCGGGGGTGTACTGAGCATCACCGGCCCCTCCCCCTGCAGGGATGCCAGCAGGATCTCCCAGTCCTCCAGCACAATCCTCTCAGGAATGCTTTCCAGCCGGTTCTCCCGGTGAAGGTCCTTCATGGCTTCCCGCATGGTCTGCATCAGCTGGTGCTCCAGCCGTCCCAGCAGAATGTTGTCGTCATCCCGAAGCCTCCAGCTGAGCCGGCCAATCCGCAGCCAGCCGGCAGCCTCCTGCCGTCTGCCCGGACCCGCCGCCTCCAGATAGAGCCTTTCCAGCGCTTCCGTATCCTGGTCCTGCCCCACAACGCCGGAAGAGGACGGACCTGGTTTTCCGGCCATGGATACCAGGATCCCGAACAGCATCCGCAGATCGTCCGCCAGTCCTGTATTGTCGTAATACAGGTTCAGTTGGGTAGCGATGAACTCCCTGAGAGACTGAAGAAACTCCTCCGGTATCCGGAACTTCCGGGCCTGGTCCGGCCAGGAGGAACCATCCACCGGTTCCTCCTGGCGGCTCCACTCCTCCAGTAGTTCCCGCAGAGCCGGGTCTTCTCTCAGCATTCCGGCCAGCCCTTCCATCTGGCGGTCCCGGCTCCGGGCCAGCAGATCGTCCGAACGCAGAAGATACATAAATTCGTAAGGGTCTTCCGGTCCCATCAGGTCGTTGTAGTAGGTTCCGAAATTCCGGATCCCATGGGCAAACGGGATAAACTCATCCCAATAGATCTTCTTCCATTTCCTGTAACTGTCCCCCAGAGTCTTAAGCCTCCCGGCCAGTTCTTCCCGGGACCAGGGTGCCCCGGCTTCACGTTCAAACCGGCGGACTTCGTCCTTCAGGGCCGGAATCAGCTGGTGCTCCACCCGGTCCGTCAGTTCAAGAAGTTTCCTGCGGCCGGGGGTCAGAGAGAGATACCAGTCCCGCTCCGGATCCGTTTCCTTCCCGATTCCGGTCACCGGCCGCACCTGGAGAACCGTGAAGCGCTCCCCGGTTCCCGTCCATTCAATATCGGCCGGGACTTCCAGAAGACCCTCCAGAGCCAGTGCCTTCTGCCACAGGACCATCCGGTCGTTCTCCCCAAGAAGCCCGTTGGATCCGGGCCCTCCCGTCACCATCTTCCCGGTCACCCGGTCCAGACGGTACCTTTGGGGTTCCACCACATTGTCCACCAGACGGTCCAGGGTTCCCTCCACCACTTCCACCAGCACCTCATCCGTTTTTCCGGTGGCCGGGTCCGCCGTAAACGTAAGCCCGGAGACCGGTTCCCGGATCACCGGCTGCACCAGAACCGCCATTGCACTGCGGTCCGGCTCCAGTTTCAGTTCCTTCCGGTACAGCAGGGAGCGGTCGCTCCAGAGGGAGGCCCAGACCAGACAGAGGTGTCTGAGAACCTCCTCCTGGGAAACGTCCAGATAGGACTCATGGATCCCGGCGTAGGAGGACTGGCTGCCGTCTTCAGCGAGGGAGGAAGACCGTATGGCAAACCGTGTCCCGGAGGGCCAGCGCAGAAGCTCCCTGCGGACCGCTTCCTCCAGGCCCCCGGGCATGCTTCCTTTCAGAAAGGCGGACCGGATCCGCAGAGCAATATCCCAGACCTCCTCCCACCGCATATCCTCAAACGGTTTCCTGAGCAGTTCCATATCAATGATCTGGGGCAGACGGTTGCGGGCAGCAAACTGCCGGTAGCCCTCCGTGGTCACCACAAAGCCGTCCGGCACAGTAAAGCCTTCCTTAAGGCACAGAGACAGATTCCTGGCCTTCGCCCCCACGTCCGCCACAGAAAGCCGGAATGCCCCGGCCAGCGGGATTACCTGGCTGCTTCGGGAATCCATAGGAACACCTCCTGAAACCGTCTCACGTAGAAATAGCGGACTGCGTCCACCACCACCAGAGCGGCACCCGGCGACTGGACAAACCCCCGCAGATACGGATGCTTTTCCAGAAGAAGTTCCTCCCATACGGCTTTCTCATAAGCCTCCTTCGGAATCCTTGCCACACCGGTCATGGTAAGGCCACTGATCCGGTTGATGCTGTCCGGCTGATTTGCCCGGTTGTCGATCATGACGGACACCCGGGCGTTCCTGGTCAGAAGATGGTATTTCCGGGTCTCCACAGGGGTCGCAAACACCAGGCCCGTCAGGGAATCATTGGTGGCAAAGGCGATCAGGGATGTGTAGGGCTGACCATCTCCCTGGGTGGCCAGCACGGCAAACGACTGCTCCTGGCACAGCTGCCGGATCTCTCCTTCCACCTCACTGGTGGTACAGTCCTTTTCACAGCGGACCACCTCCGTAAACATCGGTTCATCGTAGTTTTTTCTCGTCATATGAATCCTCCCCGGCGTCCGTTACGTCCAGATTTTATGCGGACTCCATACACTGTCCTATTCGATGAGCACCATCTTCTTTCCTGTTCCGGGGCAAAGACCGGAAGGTCCCGGATCCACTTTCCGGAACCGGCTGAAGTAGAACGGAACCCTCCCCGGTTACCCGGCTTGACACCACATGTGCCCAGGTCTAAAATTACACCATAAGACCGCAGCAAACACCGGCCCGGGCCGGTTTTTTGCTGCCATCAGGAGGACTATCATGCATACCGGATTCCTGGCCTGGCTGATCGCTGCGGGAGCGGTCACCCTGGCAGAAATGGGAGACAAAACCCAGCTGCTGTCCATGGCCTTTGCCACCCGTTTCGGCCCCTGGAAAGTTATGGCCGGAGTCCTTTTGGCCACCCTGGCCAACCACGGCCTGGCCGTCTGGCTGGGAAGCACCATCTCCCGGATCCCCGGACTCTCCATATGGATCCAGGGCCTGGCCGCCCTCAGTTTCATCTTCTTCGGCCTCTGGACCCTCAGAGGGGAAGACGGGGAGGAAGAAGAGAAAAGTAACGGTTCCTTTGGACCGGTGCTCACCGTGGCCATTGCCTTTTTCGTGGGGGAACTGGGAGACAAAACCCAGCTGACCACCATGGCCCTGGCCGCCCGTTTTCCGGCCACCCCCCTGTGGGTGCTGGCCGGGACCACCACCGGCATGCTGATCGCCAACGGCCTGGGCATTGTGGTGGGTCTGGTGCTGTGCCGCCGGATTCCCGAGCGGACCGTCCGCCGGATCTCTGCCGCCGCCTTCATCCTGTTCGGCTTCCTGGCCACCGGCCAGATGCTCCTTATGGAACTGGCCCTGGTCCTTCCCGTCTCCCTACTTGTTCTTCTGGTCCTGGCCCTCATCACCGGTTTCACTGCCCGCAGATTCCTGACCACGGACAGCACTCAGGAGCCGGTCAGCGAACTGGCGGAGGCCGCCTGCCGGCTGAAGGACCCTATGGAGGTCACCGACCAATGATCACACCGGACATGCAGCTGCTGGACATTGTACATACCTGGCCGGACACCGAGGCCGTATTTCACCGCTTCGATGAAATACTGGGGGTCTGCCTGTTGTGCTACCACCTCTTCGATACCCTGGAAGGTGTCTGCCAGACCTGGCAGCTGGACGAAACTGAACTGATTAAGGAACTGAATGAGGCCATAGCCGGAGACAGGTAGCCTCCGGCTATGGTAAGACGGATCAGGAGGGGAAAGTGGGGCGCGGCAGCCCCGGCCCCCGTTGCCCCCCGCGAAAAACCCAAAGGCAAAACAAAACAAGCTGGGGAAAAAACCTT
>JAXGWN010000206.1:0-4041 GCA_040773285.1 Bacillota bacterium | reverse complement strand
TGATCACCGTATCGGGAATTCTGTCCATACGGTAGATCAGACTGATATTCAGATAAAAGGTGTCCCCCTTCAGGGTGGTGAGCTCAATCATGTCCTAAATTCCTATCTCTTCAGATTGATCAGTTCCTGCAGCATCTCATCGGACGTGGTGATAATCCGGCTGTTGGCCTGATACGCCCGGCTGGTGATAATCATCTCGGTGAACTCATTGGCCAGGTCCACGTTGCTCATCTCCGTGAACCCGCTGCGGATGGTTCCATACCCCGGAGTCCCGGCAGTTCCTGCAATTGGTGCTCCCGAGTTCACGCTCTCCCCATACGTATTACTTCCCAGTTTCAGGAGTCCACCGGGATTGGGGAATCGTGCTACTTCCAGCCGGCCCAGAATGTATGTTTCTCCGTCGCTGTAGCGGGCACGTATGTACCCGGCACCATCCACTGAAAATGTTTCCAGGTCGTATATGGTTCCACCATCGTCAATCGTCTCGGGTACAATCAGACCACGCCGCGGATAGGTTGTGGCACTTTCATCAGGAAGACCGGATGATGTGTTATAAAGATCACCCTGATCCGGCTGACTGGCCCCGGGGTCTGTGGTATTGTACATCAGGCCTACCACCCGGTAACCGTTACCGGTGGTCAGGTTCCCTTCGGCATCCCGGACGAAGGATCCGTCCCGGGAAAACCGTAACTGATCATCCGTGGGATTGGGCTGCTCGGAGACCAGGAAAAATCCGGCTCCCTCAAGGGCAAAGTCCAGTTCCCGCCCGGTGGGCTGCAGAGCTCCGTTGGTCATGATGGTGTCGATCCGGCCCACGCTGACCCCCAGACCCACCTGCTGGGGATTGGTACCCCCAAGGCCGGTGGCCAGAGCCTGCTGTCCATAGCTTATGGTCTCACTGAGGAGATCCCGGAACTGCACGCTGCCCGCCTTAAAGGCGTTGGTGCTGACGTTGGCGATGTTGTTCCCGATGACGTCCATTTTGGTCTGGTAACTGCGCATACCACTGACGCCGGCATACATGGATCTTAGCATATTAAATTAACCTCCCAGGTTCGGCTGCTGCTTCTGTCGGTCCGCAGCAGATGGCCTCCTTGTCAAGGTCCGGCCATATAACACGTTGCAATACTATCGGATGGTCACGGCGCTGTCGATGTTGGTCAGCACCTGCATCTCGTCCTCCACCGGTATGGCTGTAATCACGGTGCGGTTGGGCACGTTGGTCACAAAGGCAATATCCCGGTAGTAGACCACGGAATTTCTCCCACCCTTCCGGGCAATCTCCTGAACGGCACTGTTCAGTTTTTCCAGGTCCCCGGGGCGGATCTCAATGTTTCTCTGCTCCAGCCGGGTTCTGGCATGGGCGGAAAACTGCACCCCGCCTCCGGACAGTTCCTGTTCCAGGATCTGTGCGAATTCCGGTCTCCCTCCGTCACGAACGGATCCTCTGTCCCGGGCCGGAGTCTTCTCCGCCGGTTTCTGTACCGGCTCAATGGGAATGAAGCGGTTTGGTCTCTGTACGGTCACAGGTTCTCCCCTCCCGTCTCATCTGCCGGGCTGTCCTCACCAATACTGCGGATCGCCGGATACTCATAGCGGGTTCCCCCGATCCAGTAGTGGATCCCCTCACCGGTAATCTCCAGCTTCTCAATCCTTCCGGTCACCTCACCGGCTTCCTTCGTATCCATGGTCACCGTCTTCCCGATCAGGTTCACCGCATATCCGGTGGTGCTGAGATTGAAAAGACTCTGAATGCTGCTTTCCAGGTTCTCCAGCTTCTCGATCATGGCAAAATTGCTCATCTGCATGATGTACTGGTTGTTGTCTCCCCCTTCCAGAGGATCCTGGTATTTCAGCTGGGCGGAAAGAATCTTAAAGAAGTCATCCTTCCCGATAAAGCCCTTGCTGTCCGTTATCGCCGTACCGGTCCTGGTGCTTCCCGCGGCTCCCGCCTGGTTTACTCCGTTTACGTTCACTGTCTCACCTCCTCTAGGCCAACAGATCGATTCCCGGTCCCGTCTTCGCCGGTTCCGGAATCAGTTCTGCAACACTGCTGCCGGTCTGTCTGTGGTAGAACCACCCGTTCTGACGGGTCCAGGGATTTCCCCCAGCGGTTCCCTCCTGAAAAGCCTGTCCGGCTGTACCCGGCCAGTTTCCATTGGCGCTGCCTCCGGAAGGCTCCGTGGTCTGCACCACTTCCATCCGGGTCAGCGGAATCTCCCGGGCCTCCAGCTGTCTCAGCAGGTTTCCCAACTGACGCTCCACCAGTTCCCGGGCCTGGCTGGTCTCCACCAGAATCCGTCCGGCCAGTTCACCGGCCTCCAGTTTCACCTGGATCTCCAGGGATCCCAGAGAATCGGGTCTTAACCTCACCTTCAGCACCTGGGTTTCCCCCCGGGTCAGATGGGTCATTTTCTCCACCACCAGTTCCCCGGTTTCTCCGGCCAGTCTGTTAACCATCCGTTCCGGCTCTGCTGTTTCCAGCACCTGCCGTACCGGCATGTCCACTTTCTGCTGCCCCGGTTCCCCGGTGCCTCCGGCTTCCTTCAGGGTCACCGTTTCCACGTCCTGCTCCACCGGCTTTCCGGTCAACGGCCGCCTTCCGGTCTCCCGGAATTCTGTCCCGGTCGCCACCTGCTGTGTCCTGTCCGGTTTTCCATCCGGCTCAGGAGAGGTTTCCGTCATCCGGAACCCTTCCGGGTTTCCGGCTTCCCGGCGGGCTTCTGCCCGGACCGGCTCTTTCCTTACACCACTTTCAGGGCTTTCAGGACTTCCTGCCAAGGTTTCCCGGACTGCCGCGGTTTCCGGTCTTTCCGGTTCTGCGGTCACCGGTACTGTCTTATCCGGCAATGCTGTCTGACCGGGATTCATCCGCGGAACTTCCTGCGCTACATAACCGCCGGCCGGCTGCTGCTGTCCTTCCGGTACAATATTTCCCAGGGACTCTGCCACTTCTGTCATAGCGTTCTGCCTTGTTGCCGCCCGGTTCAGGGCCTCTTTGGCCGCATCGGCTGCCGTATCCGGCAGTCTCACCTGAGCCACCCGGACCGGATGGTCCTTTGCTGACTCTTTCGCCACCCTGGCGTTCAGGGGAAAATGGGTCAGGATGTCCGGTACGTCCACAGGGTTTCTCCCCTCCGGCGCTGGCCTGTCCGATGCCTTTTCCGGCTCTGTTTCCGTCGGGACAGCCTCTTTTGTATCCGCCGGAAGTTCCCCTTCCGGAGCCGGTTCGGTCTGAACCTCCTGGGGCACCCCTTCCGGGACCTGGGGATTCAGAGCCTGCTCCACCAGAAACTGGCGGATTCTGGGCACTGTCTGGGCACTTTTCGGAGCTGCTGAAAGCATTCCGGTGAGGATTCCGGCAAACAGACCGTTTCCGGCCTCCGGCACCGCCTTCTCTCCGGTGGGTGCTCCCCCCGGAATCAGGCCTGCCTCACTAATCCGTATCTGCACATATTCACCTCCTTTCCATGATCCATGGGATCATTTCTGTGGTTTTCCTGTCTGCGCTTCCCGCAGCCTCACCCCCTTTTCCTGTGGCTGAACCTCATCACGGCCAACTCATCCATCAGGCCCTGTTCCTGCCGGTCTCTTTCCTTCAGGAAACTGTTGTACTGCTGTTCCTTATGCTTGTCGAGGACTTTCAGGTTCTTCCGGGCCTGTACCAGTTTCTCCCGCTCCCGCTCCATCTGACGGCGGGCCTCCTCGGTGATTTTCTTCTGTTCCTCCACAGTGTTGTGGAGATAATCCTTGTAGAGGATCCGGTTGCGCACATCCTCCACCGTCAGAGGGCGGCCCGGGTCCTGACTCCGCCGGCAGGCCTCCTCATACCGGGTCCTGCGCTGCGCCAGTTCCTCCTCATGGCTGTGGAACACCCCTGCGATATGGGAAAACTGTTTCCGGGCGTCGGTCTCCGTCCGTTTCCGGTCCTCCAGCAGGCTTTCCAGCCGGTACTGAAATGGTTTCATCCGCTGCTCACCTCATTTTCTGTATCGGCAAGGGTACGCAAAAGTTCAAGGGTCTCCGTATAATTATAATGGT
>JAXGWN010000205.1:0-4047 GCA_040773285.1 Bacillota bacterium | reverse complement strand
GCTGACCATGGCTTCCTGTACGGGATGCAGCCCCTCTTTGCTGACCCCTTCAATGGTTTCAATGGAGCGCCCCTCGCAGGAGGCGGCCAGGGTCAGACAGCTGTTGACAGTCTCCCCGTCCAGGATCACGGTGCAGGCACCGCACTCTCCGACGCCGCAGCCTTCCTTGGTCCCCATCAGGCCCAGTTCATCCCGCAGCACGTCCAGCAGACGGGCGTGTCCCTCACACTGCACGCTCACCGGCTGGCCGTTTACGATCATCTTCACACTGACTTTACTCATCTTCACTCACCCCCGTAGCCTGGTTCAGAGCCCGTTTTACCAGGGCTGCAATCACCGGCTCCTTATACGGTGTGGACCAGCGGCGGCCGGTCACCTTCACCATTTCCTCGGCCACCTTCTTCCCGGCTGCCTCATGGAGTTCGTAGGACGGAACCTGGCCCAGCAGCATTTCCTCGGCAGGACGTATCCGTACTGCGGTAGGCATGCAGGACCCCGGGACGATTCTGACATCCGTCATTTTTCCGTCGTCACCGGTTTCCACGTACACGGCCACGTTCATACGGGAAATGGCCAGGGCCTTTCTGCGGCCCAGTTTCACAAAGGCAAACCCTGCCTCAGGATTCAGCATGGGGAAACTGATGCAGGTGATCAGTTCCTCCGGCCTGATGGCAGTCTTGTAGGGTTTTACCAGCAGTTCCTCCAGGGATAGTGTGCGGGCTCCCGCCAGACTGGACAGAGTCACCTGGGCTCCCAGGGCCACCAGGGGCGGCACCGGATCCGAAGCAGGGGATGCGGTCCCGATGCTTCCCCCGATCGTACCGGAGTGCCGGATCTGGGGAGAGCCCACCGTATGGCTGGCCTCGCACAGAAACGGAGCATACTCCCGTAGGGTGAAATCCTCCCAGATCTCTTCGTGGGTCATTCCAGGTCCCAGATTGATGGTATCCTCATTGACTTCCAGAAATTTGAGATCGGCAATATGTGTGGTGTCAATCACCACCTCAATATCCTTATGCTTCTCATCGTCGGCCCGCATCTCCACCATAAGGTCAGTACCCCCGGCAATCAGCCGGGCTTTTTCCCGGTAGCGGTCCAGCAGTTGCAGGCAGGCCTCAATGGAAGTGGGTCTCATATACTCAAAACGGATCATAGTGTCTCCCCTCCTATTTCAGCGGTCTGCCCAGGAGCACCCGCTCCAGGTCGCAGGGCAGTTCCCGGACGGGGCGCCCAATGGCATGGGCCACGGCAGCCGCCAGTGCAGCTCCCACGGCCTCGGTAGCGGGTTCCCCCAGCGACTTGGCGCCGTAAGTGCCTTCCTTATCCTCACATTCGAAGATATGGGCTTCCATTTCCGGCACGTCCATGGCAGTGGGGAAAATGTAGGAGTCAAAGTTCCTGTCTCCCACCTGGCCCCGCTTCACACCCACCTCTTCAGTGAGTCCGAAGCCCTGTCCCATGGCGATTCCGCCGAAGATCTGGCCGTTTACCGTGTCCGGATTGATGCAGGTTCCCACATCGTGCCCGGAACTCACCTTCAGGACGTCGACGTAACCGGTCTCCATGTCCACTTCCACCTCGGCCACCACGCAGCCGTAGGAATAGGTGGGGAAGGCATCCCCCTGTCCGGTGTGGTGATCCAGACCCAGATCCCTGGGCTCAGTCCATGCATAAGCAGACAGATTCTTTCCGCTCCACAGCCGGGTGTTGCAGACATCCGCCAGGGTTACCCGGGCATCCAGGCTGCATACCTGACCGGATCCCCCGATGAATTTCCCTTCAGCGTCCACTTCCACAGTCTCCACAGTGGAGGCACCCCGGACCACCCGGACCTGTCTTGGATTCCGGCAGCGGATAAAATACTCGTTGTTCTCTATGTCCACTTCCTCAGGGCTTACCCCCAGCATCTGGGCGGCAGTCTCCTTCAGCATGATTCCCAGTTCAATACCGGCTTTTCTCATGCTCTGGGCACCCATTACGGTTCCCCGGGAAGCCACGGTCATGCCGGAGTCCGGGATCGCATGGGTGTCAACCCCATAGAAATTGATTCTGTCCGGAGTACAGCCGATTCCCTCGGCGGCAATCTGTGCGTAAGCCGTTTTCAGTCCCTGGCCGTTTTCTGCCAGTCCGGAGTTGATGAGAATGGTCCCATCCTCCAGGGCGGTGCAGGTGGCGGCGCTGGCATCGGGAGTTTCCGCCCCGTAACCACAGCCTCTCATACAGGTCACCAGGGCAATTCCCTTGCGTTTCTCCCGGGACTTATGGGTCTTTTCATAGGCCTCTTTCCTGGCATGATAATCGGTCACCTTCACCATGTGATCCAGCATCTCATCGGTGATGGTCTCCTCCACCAGTTTCTGGCCGGTGGCGGTCAGGTCTCCCTGACGGAGGATGTTCACCCGGCGCAGTTCCACAGGATCCATGCCAATCTCCCCGGCGATCTCGTTCATGAACTGCTCCTGACCGAAGATCAGCTGAGGAGAAGAGTAACCCCGGAAGGCTCCTCCATGAATGTTATTGGTGAAGACCCCATAGGTATCGGTCTTCACATGGGGAATGTTATAAACACCGGCGGAATGAATGGCCGCCCGGCAGTTCATGAACTGGGTCTGGTTGTTGTAGGCACCGGCGTTGTCGATCTGGGTTCCTTCCCAGGCCACAATCCGTCCATCCTTTTTCACGCCTGCCTTATAGGACAGAATGAAGGGATGCCGCTTGGAGGATTCCAGGAAGGACTCTTCCCGGGTCATAACCAGTTTGACAGGCTTTCCTGTGGCGCGGGCCAGCATGGCCGCCCGGCCAACGGTGAGACCCAGCAGTTCCTCTTTTCCTCCGAAGGATCCCCCCAGCATCCGCTGGACCACCCGGCATTTGTTCATGGGCTCCTGCAGTGCGTCCGCCAGGTATCTTCTGGTGAAGAAAGGGTTCTGGGCTGAGGCGTGGGCGGTCATGACGCCATCCACGGGATCCTCCAGCACCACACAGGCCTCCGGCTCAATGTAACTGTGCTCCACAAACTGGGTACGGTAGGTCCGCTCAATGATATAGTCCGCCTCAGCAAATCCCTTTTCCACATCCCCTTTGCGGATAGGATAATAGGAATCCGCAAAGATATTCCCCTTCAGGTCCCGGGAAGGCAGCCCATCTTTCAGGCCGACCCCTTTTTCCCGGATCTGAACGGCATCCGGTTTCAGGGCCTCCTCGATGGTGTAGACCCCTTCCAGTTCTTCGTATTCCACCTCAATGGCCCGGAGAGCGTCCTGCACCAGATCCCTGGTGTCGGCTGCCACAATGGCCACCACTTCTCCCACGTACCGGATCATGTCCTTGGCCAGATACGGATAATCCGCCCAGCTCTGGGGTTTTGGCACGTCTGCAGCGGTCAGCACCGCCCGTACACCCGGGATGGCTTTAGCCTTCTCCGTGTCAATCTTCAGGATCTTTCCATAGGCAATCCCGCTTCTCAGACAGCCTCCGAAAATCATTCCGGGAAACTGGACATCTGCCGCGTAGCGGGCCCGTCCGGTCACCTTGTCCACCGCATCCAGCCGGGTCACCGGCTGGTTCAGATAACGGTAGTTCTTTCCTCCCATTAATGGCATGTTTTCACCTCGAATCTTCTAACTGAGGGTCCAGAATCTCTGGGCCGCCTCGCGCATTTCGGCTTTCGCCTTCTCCACATCGATGCTGAGGATCCGATAGTCCTCTTTCACCAGCTTCCCGTCGACCATAACTTCGGACACGTTGGCCGGATTGCGGAACAGAATCAGCTGATCATAGACGTTATGCTCGTTGATGGGGGTAGGTGTGTCCAGGCTGATGGTGATCAGGTCGGCTTTGGCACCTGCTTCCAGGCGGCCAAGATCGCTCCGTTTCAGGGCGTCAGCTCCCATGGAGGTGGCCATTTTGTATACAGACTCCGCCGGCATCACCTGGGGATCCTGCTTGTAAGCCTTGTGGATCAGGAAGGCCCCTCTCATCACTTCGAAGAAGTTGTTTACGTAGCCGTCGGAGCCGATGCCCACGGTGATTCCATTTTCCAGGTAT
>JAXGWN010000204.1:0-4090 GCA_040773285.1 Bacillota bacterium | reverse complement strand
CCGAAAGAATCAGGGCGGCCGCCTTGCGGTTCAGGCTGTCCACCGTTTCGGAAAGCCCGTACAGCGCATTGAACATATCGGTCAGCAGCTGGGGCTCCGATGCGGTTGCCGAAGTGACGAAGGCACAGATCCCCATCCAGTCATACAGGGCCCGGGTGATCTGAATGTTGCGGGAAATGTCCACCCAGCCCTCCTTATCATGATGATCCCGGGGCACGAAGATGGTGAGCCCCGCCGTATGGTCCGCTCCCATGGGGGTGGTGGCATAGGTGATGCCGGTTCCCTTGACGCCCCGGGGATCGTAGGCACTCATGGTCTGCCCCTTCACCGTGGGAATCCGGCGGACTCCCAGAACCTCACCGGCTCTCTGGGCTCCGTTTCCGGCCAGACGGCCCCGGAGTCCCCCGGTGTACACTTCGTCCATAATGGCCCGGAATCCGTCCACATCCCCGAATTCCACCATTCCGGCTTCCGCCATAACCCCCAGAGTTCCCCCCAGTTCAATGGTATCCAGTCCCAGATCGTTGGCAATCCAGTTCAGCGCCCCGATATCATCCAGGCTTCCGATCCCCAGATTGGAACCCATAAGCCCCAGGGTCTCGTACTCCAGGGGAGCCACCAGTTCCTTACCCTCCCGGTCCGGAACCACGTTGGAACACTGCACGATGCAGCCCGGCATGCAGGGTTCCCAGTGGCGTCCCTCACCGCCCCGTTCCTCAATCAGGTCGTACAGGGCCTCGCCGGAGATGTTTTCCGCCCCCTCACAGGTCCCTCTGCTGAAGTTGCAGGTGGGAAGGGCCCCCACGGTCTGCACCGGCATCACGGTGTCGGCGGTTCCGTATTTCTTCAGGGCCTTGGGCCGGTCGGAACTCTTAATGCACAGATTGAAAGCCTGACGGGCCTTCCTGAAGGCGTCGCTGTCCTGCCCCGGCAGTTTCACCGGACCTTTGCGGGGAATCAGGATCGCCTTGACTCCTTTAACCTCTCCCATTACGGCCCCGATGCCTCCCCGGGCCGCCATGCGGCTCTGGCGGGAAAACATATCGGTGGCAGCCACCCCGGAGCCCAGCATGCCCAGTTCTCCGGCCGGACCCACCGAAATGATGGCGTGATCCTTTCCGTATTCCTCAAACAGGGCCTCTGCCAGGGCAAAATTTCCCATTCCCCGGTAAGGCTCCCCATCCACAAAACGGACTCCCGAATCCTCCACCAGAAGAACACTTAAGGAGCCCTTTGGCGCCTTTTCCTCAAGAACGATGCCCCGGATCCCCTGTCCGGCCAGGGCGTCCGCGGCAATACCTCCGGCGTTGGCCTCCTTCACACCCCCGGTCAGGGGGCTTTTGCAGCCCACGGAGAGTCTTCCACCCGAAGACACCCCACAGCCGGCCATAGGGCCGGAGGCAATGATCAGTTTGTTCTTTCCCCCCAGGGGGTCGGCGTCCGCCGGGATCTCCCCGGTGATGATCCGGTTGGTCAGGGCCCTCCCACCCAGAGTGGCCATTTCCCCTTCCAGATCCTCAAAATGCCAGGTTCTGTCCGCCATGTTCACGCGCAGCAATCTCATGTCGAATCCTCCTAATTGGCTTGTTTCCCCCATTATATCGGTAAGGAATCAGAATCACAACCGAAAATTGGAACCGGTTCTAAACCGGGCAAAAGAAAAGACCGCACAACGCGGTCTTTTCCGGAATCCCGAAGGATTATTATCTTTGTCCACCAACATTTCCCATGGTCAGAGCCATCAGGGCCTTAATGGTGTGCAGTCTGTTTTCTGCCTCATCGTACAGAACGGACTGCGGGCCGTCCATTACCTCGGAGGTAACTTCGATGTCTCTGTCGGCGGGCATGCAGTGCATGTAAATGGCGCTTTCTTTAGCCAGAGCCATTCTTCTGGAGTCAACAACCCAGCCGGGGTTCTGGTTGATCATTTCCACGCCGGCCTTCTCGTCGTCGCCCACGTGCATGATGGGGCCCCAACCTTTGGCGTAGATGATGTCGGCATCGTTGCAGGCCTCGTCCATGTCGTGAACGATTTCGAACTTGGTGCCGTTTTTCTTGGCGTTCTCTCTGGCCATTTCAACAGCCTCAGGCAGGATGTCGAACTTCTCCGGGTGGGCCAGGGTTACATCCAGGCCGAAACGGGTCATGATGGCTACCAGGGAGTTGGCCATGGACAGAGGTCTCATGTAGTTGCCGGCGGAGGTCCAGGAGATCACGAACTTCTTGCCGGACAGGTTTTTGCCAAATTTCTCACGGATGGTGAACATGTCAGCCAGAGCCTGTGTGGGGTGCCACACGTCGCACTGCATGTTGTATACCGGAATGCTGGAATGCTCAGCTACAGCCTGCATCCACTGATGTCCGCCCACCAGGGTGTTACGGATTCCGATTCCGTGGCCCATTCTGCCCAGAACCTCAACGGTGTCCTTGGGTGTCTCACCATGGTCCACCTGGGTGGCTTTGGGGGTCAGGAAGTTTCCGTGGCCGCCCAGCTGGGTCATTCCGCACTCAAATGCGTTTCTGGTTCTTGTGGACTCCTCAAAGAACAGCATGAACAGAGACTTGCTTCTCAGGATGTCATCGTGGGGGATCCCCAGAGTGGTTTCCAGTTTCAGTTTCTCAGCAGTTGCAAACAGCGTCTCCAGTTCCTCATTGGACCAGTCAGCGGTTCTCAGAAGGTGTTTCCCTTTCAGCAGTGTTTTCATCTTCTCTCATCTCCTCTATAGATAATAATACTTATTTATCGCTGGCAGTCAGAGCTGTCAGCGCATAAAACTTGGCTGCATCCACATAATCGCTCACCAGAATTCTCTCCTCGGAGCTGTGGCAGAGTCCGCCATCCCCAGGGCCAAATCCCATGGCAGGAATTCCGGTTTTTCCACACAGGGTGGTGGCGTTGGTGGAGAAATCCCATCCTCCCACCACCGGCTCCTTGCCGAACACTGCCCGGTAGGCCTCAACACCGGACTGAATCAGGTGATGGTCTTCCGGCAGCACCCAGGAAGGGAAGTAGTCCTCCGCGGTAATCTCGTAACCGGTCCAGGTATGGATGGTCTCATCGTCGATCACCGCTTTGGCGCCGGGAACCTTGTCCAGCAGGGGCTGAATCTCAGCCAGCAGCTGTTCTCTGGTCTCCCCCAGTGCCATCCGGCGGTCCACATACACGGTGCACTCCCCGGGAATGGTATTGAGAGACGGAGTCTTGCACTCCACCTTGGTTACCTCAATGGTACCTTTGCCCAGGAAAGGATCCTTTACAAAGTCGTTCATCGCATCGATTCCCTGAATGATGGGCAGTGCCTTGATCAGAGCGTTTTCTCCCCGGTGGGCCGCACTGGCGTGGGCGCTCTTCCCGGGAACCGTGATCTTCAGGAGAGCCCGGCCTTTGTGTCCCCGGATCACCCGCATCTCGGAGGGCTCAGCCACCACGATGTAGTCCGGCTTAATGTCTTTTTCCACCTTAAGCATTTCTTCAACGCAGGAACCTTCCACATCCTCCTCGGAGATGGACCCGGATACCCACATGGTGAAATCCTGATCCAGTCCCAGAGCCTTCAGGCCCTTGGCTGCCCAGAACATGGCTGCCAGGGAACCTTTGTCATCGATGACCCCACGGCCCCAAACGTAATCGTCCTCGTCGTGTTTTCCGGTCAGCGGATGGCATCCCCAGTCGCATTCCTCACCCAGTTCCACAGTATCCACGTGGGCGTCGTAAAGAAGAACGGTTTTGCCGGATCCCACCCGGCCGTGCACGTTCCCCACCGGGTCCACACGGACTTCATCAAAATTGGCTTTCTCCATTTCTGCAGCCAGCCATTTCACGGCATCGCCTTCCTGATAAGTCTGGCTTTCAATGGCCACAAATTCCCGCAGGAACTGAACCATCTCATCCTTGTGGGAGTCCATGTAGTCACGGATTTTCAATGCCGCATCCTTAATGTCTGCCATACAATCCCCTCTCTTTCCTATAAAACAATCCAACCCAAAAGCCGGTATGCCCCGGCCGCAACCTATTCTTGCATATACCCTGTTCCGCTGTCAACATCCCCCCCATGGTAACCAATTATTTTTCCTGCGGGTTTATTGAACT
>JAXGWN010000203.1:0-4090 GCA_040773285.1 Bacillota bacterium | reverse complement strand
GGCACCAGCGCTCTCGGTCCGGAACCCATCAGATCAGGGCGGCCCGCCCGTTTCAGGGCTTTCTGTACCAGACGGCGGTTCTCCGGAAGATAATACTGCAGCAGGGCTCTCTGCAGGGATTTTTCCTCCCGGCTGCGGGGCACGTATACCGTTTCTCCGGTCAGAGGATGCATCCCGGTATGATACATGGCCGTGGACAGGGTTCCTGGCACCGGATAAAAATCCTGCACCTGCTCAGGTCGGGTTCCGGTATCCCGGAGATACTCCGCCAGCCGGATGGCATCCGCCAGGGTACTGCCAGGATGGCTGGAAATGAGATATGGCACCAGGAACTGTTTCAGGCCCTGGGCCCGCACAACCGATTCAAACGTCTTGCGGAACTTCTCATATACCTCAGGACGGGGTTTCCCCATCAGATCCAGCACACCGGGAGAAACGTGTTCCGGAGCCACCTTCAGCCTCCCGCTTACGTGATGCCGGCAAAGATCCCTGAGGAACGGACTTTTCCGGTCTGCCAATACATAGTCATAACGGATTCCGGAACGGACAAAGACTTTTTTTACTCCCGGGATCTTTCTGGCCTTTTCCAGGATCTCCAGATACTCACTGTGATCCACCTTCAGGTTGGGACAGGGTTCCGGAAACAGGCACTGCCGGTTCCGGCAACTGCCATGGGTCAGCTGTCTGTCACAGGCCGGTCCCCGGAAATTGGCGGTGGGTCCTCCGATATCACTGACGTAGCCTTTGAAATCCGGCTCCGCTGCCATGGTCCGGATTTCCTGAAGAATGGACTCTTCTGACCGTCCGGTGACGGCCCGCCCCTGATGAAACGTGATGGCACAGAAACTGCAGCTTCCAAAACAGCCCCGGCAGGCCGTGACACTGGTTTTTACCTCTTCAATGGCCGGAATCCCCCCCTGACCCTCATAGGAAGGATGCACCCGCCGGGTAAAGGGCAGTCCATACACCCGGTCCAGATCCTCCCGGCTCAGGGGAGGTGACGGTGGGTTCTGTACCACCGTGATGGTCTTCTGCCTCTGCACCAGGGTCTTCCCGCGGACCGGATCCTGTTCTTCGTATTCCATCCGGAAGGCCTCGTTGTAGGCGGTTCCGGAGGACTGAACCTCCCTGTACCCCGGAAGAACCAGATGCTCCACCGGAGGCATCTGCCCCCCGGATATCCAGCAGGTACCCGGAATCCACTGAATGTCCCTGGGAGAAAACCCCTGATTCAGGGCATCCGCCACAGCCACCACCGGAGCCTCTCCCATTCCGTAGATCAGAAGATCCGCACCGGAGTCCTCCAGCACCGAGGGCAGCACCCGGTCCGACCAGTAGTCATAATGGGCGAAGCGCCGCAGGCTGGCTTCCAGGCCACCCAGAATAACCGGTACTCCGGGAAAGACCTTGCGGAGCAGCCGGCTGTAAACTGTGACCGCCCGGTCCGGACGGTGTCCCATATTCCCGCCGGGAGAATACAGGTCTTTTCCTCTCCGGCGCCCGCTCACTGAATAATGATTCACCATGGAGTCCATGTTGCCGGCTGTCACCAGAAAACCCAGCCGGGGGCGGCCCAGTTTCTCCATATCCCGTTCATCCTGCCAGTACGGCTGAGCCAGCACGGCCACCTTGTAACCTGCCGCCTCCAGCACCCGGCCAATCAGGGCCGCTCCAAAAGAATGGTGGTCCACATAAGCGTCTCCGGTGACCAGCACAAAATCCGGGGCTTCCCAGCCCCGGACTGTCATTTCTTTTTTCGATACCGGAAGAAACTCCGTGTTCATCGGCCGTCCCTGCTTTCCGTTTCCTCTGTGTTCTTTTCCTCATCCAGGGATATCTGCTGTCCCCGGTTGTAGGACGGGCAGCTGCGGCAGCTGCCGCCGTCACAGTCTCCGCAATCGACAGTCTTTTTCCTCATCAGAAGGACGATGGCAATAAGGGCCGCCGCTCCCACCAGCAACAGGATTACTGTTTCCATATTATCACCCCCGGCTCTACCCGAGACCCAGTAACAGGCCCAGACGGAAGATCAGAAAGCTGACCAGCCAGGCCAGAACAAAAGAATACCCGATTGAGAACAGCATCCAGCGCCAGGTGCCGCTTTCCTTGCGGATGGCCGCCAGGGTGGCCACACAGGGAGTGTACAAAAGTGTCATCACCATGAATGAGTAGGCACTGAGAGGAGTCCAGTGGGCCAGCACCGCTGCAGACAGCCCACCTTCCGTCACATACAGGGTTCCCAGAGTTGCCACCACCACCTCTTTGGCCACCACACCAAACAGAAGGGCCGTCGCCGGCTCCCACGCCCCGAATCCCAGAGGGCCGTATATGGGAGCCATGAGGGACCCCAGGCGGCCAATCAGGCTTTCCCTGGAAGCATATTCAACACCCCAGGGCAGGTTGGACAGAACCCAGATCAGGATCACCACTGCAAAAATAATGGTGCCCGCTTTTTTAAGAAACTCGGAGCCTCTGTCCCACATATGAATGAACATCCCCTTAAGAGTGGGAACCCGGTAGGGAGGCAGCTCCATTACGAAGGGAGTGCATTCCCCCCTGAACATAGTCTCCTTGAACAGTTTGGCCACCAGTACTGCCAGGGTTACCCCCAGCACATACAGGGAAATAATGACCAGGCCTTCACGGCCGGGAAAAAATACACTGGAAAACAGTACGTAGATGGGCAGTCTGGCACCACAGGACATCAGGGGATTGATCAGCATGGTCACCATCCGGTCGGAACGGCTCTCCAAAGTTCTGGTGGCCATGACCCCGGGAATATTGCAGCCAAAACCGGTAAGCATCGGTATAAAGGCCTTGCCCTGCAGTCCAAGGGAGCGCATGAACCGGTCCATGATATAGGCGCCCCGGGCCATGTACCCGGAATCCTCCAGAAAGCTCATCACCAGAAACAGCAGAAAGATATTGGGCACAAAGATCAGGATGGAACCCAGACCTCCCAGAACTCCCTCTACCAGAAACGACGACAATAGAGGATTCTCTATCACGGCGGCCAGGGCAGTTCCCAGGGCAGCAAAGACCCCGTCCAGAACTTCTGCCAGAAATCCTCCAATTCCAAAGGTCATCTGAAACATCACGTACATAATCAGAAGAAAAATTGGCAAAGACAGATATTTATTCAGGACCACCCGGTCTATCCGGTCCGAAAGATCAATTTTTTGTTCAATGCTGCTGATCTTTTTCACCACGGCCTTGATGACGCTCTCTATGTAACCGTAGCGTTTCTCAATGATCACACTTTCCAGGTCTTCGCGGAAAATGCTTTCCAGATGACGGATCTCCCGGCGGATACCCTCCTCTTCCTCCGGAGTGAGTCCATGGCGGCGCAGGAGATCAAAAAACTCCTCATTGCCTTCCAGCAGCCGGATGGCCAGGTACCGGGAAGGAATGTGGGATGGAGTCACATTCTTTTCATCAATGAGTTTCTCCAGCCGCAGCAGATGGGACTCCAGTTCATGTCCATAGTCGATTCTCAGATATTTCCGGGGCCGGTTGCTGGCAGCATAGGCGGCATCCGCCAGTTCCCGCATGCCCTGGGAACGGATTCCCACAGTGGCCACCGCCGGAATCCCCAGAATCTCTCCCAGTTTCTGTACGTCCACATCGGCATTGCGGCGCCGTGCAGCGTCCAGCATGTTCACCGCCAGCACTAGATTCTCTCCCAGTTCCATCAGCAGAACCGTAAGATAGAGATTCCTCTTCAGATTGGAGGCATCCACAACATCGATCACTGCATGGGGCCTTTCATGAAGAATGTAGTTTCTGGTTACCGTCTCATCCTCGGAGTAGGCCCCCAGACTATAGGTTCCCGGAAGGTCCACCAGTTCCACGTCCCGGTACTGCAGAAGCCGGCCGGTCTTTTTTTCCACGGTCACCCCGGGCCAGTTCCCGGTATGCTGGGTGGAACCGGTAAGGGCATTGAAGATGGTGGTCTTTCCGGAATTGGGATTTCCGATCAGCGCCACCGTATGTTTTGTCTGTTCCATATTCGCCCCCCCTACAGGACTTCCACAGCCACCAGGTCCGCCTCTTCCAGGCGAAGACTCAGCGTGTAGTCTCCGATTCTCAG
>JAXGWN010000202.1:0-4124 GCA_040773285.1 Bacillota bacterium | reverse complement strand
TGAGGAAGAGGCCAGGCTGCGGATCCAGGAGGTCCGGGAGGCCATGGCCCGGGCCGCCCTGAGGGTGCCCGGACTCTCCGTGTCCTTCGGGACGGCCACCAGCACCTGTGGCCGGATCAGCCGGGAGGAACTGCTGGCCCGGGCTGAGGACCAGATGTACCAATACAAGACCTATGAGGAGACCTCCTTCCGGAACAAGGGGATCACCCTGGTGATGAACGCCCTGTTCATAAAGAGCCGGCGGGAGATGGATCATTCCCGCCGGGTCAGTGCCATCTGCGGGGCCATTGCCCGGGACCTGGGTCAGGGGGAAGGGGACGTCAAGGAACTGCTGGTGGCCGGACTGGTCCACGATATCGGAAAGATCGGGATCCCGGAAGGGATTCTCAACAAGCCCGGGATGCTGGAATCGGCAGAAATGAGTATGATCCGCAGCCATTCGGAGGCCGGGGCCAGAATTCTGGCCAGTGTGGCGGAATTCTCGGGACTCGCCCAATATATTCTGTGCCATCACGAGCACTGGGACGGCTCCGGCTATCCCAGGGGAATGTCCGGACAGGACATTCCCCTGCCTTCCCGGATTATCGCTGTGGCGGATGCCTTCGATGCCATGATCAGTGACCGGCCCTACCGGAAAGGAATGGACAGCGCCCGGGCGGTCCGGGAGCTGAAGGACTATGCCGGGATCCAGTTCGATCCCCAGGTGGTGGATGTGTTTGTTACGAGGGTACTGGGCCCTGCCGGGGAGTTTGTCCCGGCGGAGGGCGATATCCTTAAAGAGTAGGGCTTGGAGGGACCTCCTGCCTGATCACAGGGGCCGTAAGAGGTTTCTTCCGGCCCCGTCCGTTGTGTGGGGTACGTCTCCCGGTCCAGGGATATGTCCTGGCTGAAACCCCGCCATAAGCCGATGCCGGGGAGAATTCTCAGAGGCCGGACAGCATGATATCCGGGAAAGCATCGACTGCATGGAGTTGTTCCCCGGCTTTCCCGGGACAGAAATGCCATTTTCTGACCGGGATTCAGTGCGTGTCAGGAGGAACCGGTTTTGAGGAGTCCTGACGCAGCAGGGCAGGATTCATTTCAAACGGTCTTTGCATTGCAAAGTGGGAACCAGTTACGCACTCAGCAGCAGATTGACGACCTAAAGAAATAAGTGTATAATTTCTTTAGTAAGAGGAGGGATAGTTCATGCCAAACATCAGATCCAGTACTGATTTACGGAACAACTATAATGAAATCTCAAGTTTCTGTCATGAAACCCATGAGCCTGTATATATCACTAAAAATGGCCGGGGTGATTTAGCGGTGATGAGCATTGAGGCGTATGAAGCACTTAGCGGCAGACTTGATTTATACCATCTGCTGGATGAGGGCAGGGACGCTGTCGAAGCCGGGAAAAAAAGACCGCTTGATGAGGTTATGAATGATATAAAAAAGAGTATGACGGATGACGAAATATAAAGTATACGTGTCGGAGCCGGCTGAGAAAGATCTTAAGGATATGGTTAAGCACACCGCTTTGCAGCTTTCAGCACCTGTATCGGCGATCCGGATGATGGAATTATTGGAAGAAGCTATGTCAGGCCTTTCGGAGTCACCCCGGAGATGTCCGCTTATTGCCGAAGAATGCTTATCCCGGTTGGGATACAGAAAGTTAATGGTCAGGAATTATATTATTTTCTTTTCTGTCAGTGAGAAGGAGAAAGTGGTGGACATTGAGAGGGTTTTATATGCCAGGTGTGACTGGTTAAGAATTATCTGAAAAACATCGGGCGCACCAATTCAGACACTGCCTGAATTGCAGGCAGCGTGAACTGATTGCACAGAAAATTCGGATCGTCCAAAGCAGGTCGGACAGTCTGTATTCTTCCGGTGTCCGGCCGGGATGCTGCCCACGTGGAATACGGGGCAACAGAAATTAGTGCCGTCCTGAACACCTGATCCATGACAGGAGATCCAAAATGGGAGAGCCGCAATTCCGTTGGAAAGAATAATTATTGAAGGGCAGGAAAAGGCTGTTGGAGCGAAGGAGAAGTATGAAGCTGCGATCACGGAACTCATTGCGGCAATCAGAAGAAGCGAAAAACCTGTGAGGAATTTTCAGAATTCAGTAATGGCTATTTCCTGAACCGGCACCCCTGCCAGATTTATGGTAGGGGTGCTTTCAGATTTCAGATGATACGTTCAGATAGTCTCATATTCATGTGTGAAATGGACAGGTGGAAAATCAGGGTGCGCATGGGACGATGGTATTCTGATGGTTCCCTTAGGTTGCTTAAAGGACTGAATGCGAAAAAGAAAATTTAAAAGCAGCAGGGATGTTCCTGGCTTCCCGACAGCAGGAGGTTTCCCGTCTGCGCGGCGGAGGAGTCTGTTCTGCACCGAAGCCTCATCTGAGAAAAACCCGCCAGCCGGAGGGCAGACGGGTCAGGAGTCTATGGATTTGTGCCACACGATGGCTTCCAGGAACAGTTCCCCCAGCCGGGAGGTTTCCAGGAATTTCATGTACTGCTGCGGATTTTCCGGCTGGTCTCCGGACTCGTAGAGGAGGACCTGGTCCAGGGATTCCCGCAGGGGTCCCGGTTTTCCCAGCAGGGCCTCCTGCACGTTTTCGTTGAGAGGCAGTTCCTCCAGGAGTTCTCCCATGGGCCGGGATAGAATCACGTCCAGGGAGGAGAACAGGCCGGCCATGAAGTGGTCTGCCGGGTTGCGCCGTTTGCGCCGGGCCAGGTTTTCCATGACCCGGGCCCGGATCATGCTGGCCTTGATCAGTTCGTTGACTTCCCGGTCGGCGTGTTCCTTCAGGAGCATCAGGTTGACCCATTTCAGCAGTTCGGACATGCCGATCCAGACCAGGGCCTGCTGGATGGAGCTGATGCGGCTCCGGGGGGCGAAGTAGGCGGAGTTGGCCAGTTTCAGCAGTTTAAAGGAAAGGGAGAAGTCCCGCTCAATGATCCCGGTGATCCGGTTGTAGCGGGGGTCCTCCCGGTTCAGTTCACTGACGATCTCCAGAAGATTCATGTTCAGTTCGTTGAGGGTTTTCCCCCGCATGATTTTCGGCCGGGCAAAAAAGTAGCCCTGAAAGTAGTGGTAGCCCAGCTGCCGGGCGGTTTCGTATTCCTCCCGGGTCTCCACCTTTTCGGCCAGGAACTTAAGTCCCGGCTGCAGGGCCCGTAAGGCTCCCATGAGGCGGCTCTGCTCCGGCAGGGGGGTCAGGCGGAAGTCCACCTTGATGATGTCCGCCAGCCGGACCAGGGGGGCGCCGGCGGGATTCCAGGACGAAATCGTCCAGGGCCAGCAGATAGCCGGCCTTTTTCAGCTGCCGGCAGGCAGCCAGTATTTCTTCAGTAGGCTCCACGGTTTCCAGGATTTCCACCACGATCTGTTCATCCGGCAGCATGGCGGGGACTCCGGCCACCAGCAGGTCTCCGGAGAAGTTTATGAATCCCCGGCCCCCGTCGGTGAGATCCGTCAGGTTCATCACCAGGAAGGCATTGTGGATCAGTTCGGCGGTGGCCCGGGAACTGTCGGTGCCGTCGAAGATGTTTTCCTGGGTGCGGCGGTACAGCAGTTCGTAACCGTAGGTATTCATTTTCCGGTCAAAGACCGGCTGTCGGGCAACGTATACTTCCATAGAGCCTCCATTAACCGGAAAACAGGTTCTGACGGGAATCCCGGGAATCCTGAGGAGGGAAATACACAATTCCCTCCGGATGGGGTATCATAGAAGATATTCCCGTCAGGCGCATGCGTTAATTATACATAAAACGCCCGGTCCGGGCAAAGAATTCCGGCCGGGAAAGGATTTCCCGGCCGGATGCATTAATTTCCGGCGGGTTCCGGCCGATTGAGGAATAAGGATCACAGGAAGACTGCCCCGGGGGGCAGGCAATCAAGGCTAGTCGGAGGTAGAGATGAGCGAGAACTTATTGGCGGTTTTCTTTAAGTGCAAAGAGGAAAATTACGCGGTGGATATTTCCAGCGTGGAAAAGATTATTGAGTATGAGGCGCCCAAGCGGATTCCCGAATCCTCGGAGTACCTGACCGGGGTGATCCGCTATCAGGACGCCATTTTGCCGGTTATTGACATCAATGTGCGCTTCTATGGAACCGACGGGGGAACC
>JAXGWN010000201.1:0-4148 GCA_040773285.1 Bacillota bacterium | reverse complement strand
GGAAATCGGTTTTCGGACCAATCCGGTGGAAGAGCAGCTTCTGAAGACCCCTGAGTTCAGGGCAAAGGCGGCCGACGGCATTGCGGCGGCCATCGCACGGTACTTTCAGTGAACCATAGTGTAATGTGGCGGCCGGGCCGCCACATTACACTATGGTTTACTGAAAATACCGGGCGATGGCCGCTGCAATGCCGTCGGCCGCCGTTGCCCTGAACTCCGGGGTCCTCAGCAGCTGTTCCTCCACCGGATGGGTCAGGAAAGCGATCTCCACCAGAGCACTGGGGATATTGGTATTCTTAATCACATAGAAGTTGGCCGTTTTCACCCCCCGGGTGTTTCTGCCGGTACTGCCGCACAGTTCCTCCAGCAGAAGGGCGGCCAGCCTCTGTTTTTCTGTTATGTTTCCATTGCCGTTGTGGTAGAAAGCTGAAATACCGTTAACCGCCGGGTTTGAGGGCATTGAGTCACTGTGGATGCTGACAAAAATATCCGCTCCGCTGGCATTGGCCAGTTGTGTCCGGTCCTCCAGGTCCATCCGGATCAGCTGGGAATTTTCCCCGTGGGTCATGATCACCCGGGCTCCCAGAGCCAGCAGCCGGTCCCTGGTCTTCAGGGCAATGTCCAGATTGGATTCATATTCCTTATGCCCGCCGGGACTGATGGCCCCGGGATCAAAGGCACCACTGGCCCGGTAGGCCCCGTGTCCCGGATCCAGCACCACGGTGCGGCCGGCCAGAGGGGCTGTCGTTCCCCGGAAGGCCACCTGCTTCTGTCCGGAAACAGAAGTGACCTCCATCCCCGCCGGAGCGGAGAAGTTCATAAGGAGGTGTACCTGATTTTCCCCGTACCGGATGGCCTCCACGCCGGTGAGCCGGGAGCCGGAAGCACTGCGGGCTCCATCCAGACCGCCGGCCAGGGTAACATCGTAGAAGCGGATCAGGACCCTGGCCGGGTCATTGATATAAAACACCTTATACAGGAGATCCCGGTCACTTTTTACCGTAACCTGATCATCCCGGACAGAAATCTCCGTGATGGTGGCCAGCTGGGAGCGTTTCACGTCCTCAATCTGACCATCAAAGGTCTGCTCCGAGCGGGTCTGGCCCAGGGATCCGGAAATGAAGCCATTGCGGCCGTCCGGAAGAGCCACCTGATACCACTGGCCCTGTTCCGCCAGGATCGGAAGAATGTCCCCCGGCTGGCTTATGGCCACTACAGGGTGTGTGGTTCCCGGTCCCTGCCGGACATTGGAGTCCCGGGTATTCACCACCAGCACCCGGGCCGGAACGTTAAGATTCAGCTGCTGGTCGGAAATGGGATTTCCCTCTGCGTCCAGAAGATCCACGGCCCGTTTCACCACCCAGCCTTTCTGACCTCCGGAAAGTTCCACCTGGTACCACTCCCGGTTGTCAGAAGACAGGATCTTCACCGGGTCGCCGAACACCACCTGGGCAATCCGGTTGGAGTTGTCCGGGAGGGCCTCCGGAGTGGAACGTACGTTTACCACTTCCGAATTGATCCGCCCCTGTTCCGGAACCACCCGGTCCCAGTCCACCTGCTCCACCTCCACCAGTTTCCCATAGTCCCCGTGGACCCAGGCACCGGATCCCCCGTAACGGATCTGTACCCAGTTGCCGGAGCGGGAAATATAGTCAAACTGATCTCCATGGGAAGCCTTCCCCAGTACGGACGCGGTCATGGAGGGCTGGGTACGGATATTCAGGGTGCTGCTGTGGGAGATCACCACCTGAAACCGGGTAACGGTTTTGGTGGGAACCCCGGAATCCGCCGGCTTTTCCGGCTGAGTCTGTTCCCGGTCCACCCAGGTCACCTGAGTGGCCTCCGGTACGGCATATTCCTCAGAGATCCAGCCGGTCTTTCCCTGGTAATCGATCCGGTACCAGCCATTTTCCTGGCCGGTCACGGAAAACACATCTCCGTTGGCCGCTTTCCCCAGAATGTTGTTCTGATCGGTTCTCGGGGCAGAGCGGATATTGAGTACCGTGGAAACCTGCACCTTCACTTTGGTGACGGTTCTTACAGCCACCTGATCGGTCCGGATGGCCACGGTCTTGCTGGCCGGTTCAAAGGTTACTCTGGCCCCCAGGTTCTCCGCCACAAAACGAAGCGGCAGCATGGTACGGCCATCCCGGATCACGGCTGTGGTGTCCATTTCCACCACCCGTCCGTTCACCCGGGCCTGCCTGGAATCCACCGTCAGGAAAATATCGGTTCCGGATCCCTGGATCCGGACCTCCTTTTTCTCCCCGTTCCAGTCCACTTTGTGGCCCAGTCCGGTACCAATCACCCGGATGGGCACAATGGTGCGGCTGTTGGTATCGATGTACGGGGGGACGTCACTTTCCATGGTACTCCCATTGAGGGTAAGGCTGATCTGCGGGGTTTGTGCCAGAGCCGGCGGCAGCGCGCCAGCCAATGCGATGGTCAGGGCCAGAAGAAGCCCGGAACAGATTTTTTTCATTACGTTTCCTCCGGTTCCAATTGCGTCTGTATATGCAGATACGTCCCTGAGGACGGAAAAGTTCACAACCGGAAAAACGGGGAGTCTTTGTCCCCGGTTTTCTCTATTCAGGATACAGGAAATCCTCGGCGCTGAAAAGCCGTCCCTGGCAAAAACACCGGAGAAAACCCCGGAGGATTCCGGGAAACGGCAGGATTTTTCATTTTTATGTGGTATTTAATTAATATTGCATTGCCCACATTTCACACTTCGGCAATGCAAAAAATTTTTTGAAGGGTGGTTCAAAGAATGAATGGCTACAGAGGTACAATACTGCGCGTTGACCTCACCAGTGGCACCATTTCCAGAGAGGATCTGGACCGGGATCTGGCCCGGGACTATCTGGGAGGACGGGGTCTGGGCAGTGCCATACTGGCCCGGGAAACCGATCCTCAGGTGGATGCACTCTCCCCTGAGAACAAGCTGATCATTATGACCGGACCCCTGTCCGGAAACCCGGCTCCCACCGGAGGCCGGTACATGGTCATCACCAAGTCTCCCCTCACCGGCACCATCGCATCCTCCAACAGCGGCGGATACTGGGGTGCTGAACTGAAATTCGCCGGATACGACGGCCTGATCGTAGAGGGTAAATCCGATTCTCCGGTTTACCTCCTGATCGAGGATGACCAGGTGTCCCTGCAGCCGGCCGGTGACCTGTGGGGGCAGCTGGTGACCGCCACCACAGAGGCTCTGCAGGCTGCCCACGGAACGAAGCATAAGGTGCTGACCATCGGACCGGCAGGAGAAAAACTATCCCCCATCGCTGCCGTCATGAACGAAAAGGGCCGGGCTGCCGGACGCTCCGGGGTGGGCGCCGTCATGGGCTCCAAGAACCTGAAGGCCGTTGTGGTACGGGGTACCAGCAAACCGTCTGTCTCCGATGCCGATACCCTGAAGGTGGTCAACGACGACGGAATGAGAAAAATCAAGGAGCACGGCGTCACCGGTCAGGGGCTTCCCGCCTACGGGACCGCGGTCCTGGTGAATATTATCAACGAAAACGGGGTGCTCCCCACCAGAAACTTCCAGACCGGCCAGTTTGCCACCGCCGAAAAAATCAGCGGCGAAACCCTGGCCGAGAAATATCTGGTGAAAAAGGATCCCTGCTACCGCTGCCCCATCGGTTGCGGCCGTTACTGCAAAACCGACAAGGTGGAGGGTCAGGGCCCCGAATATGAAACCATCTGGGCCTATGGGTCCGACTGCGGAATCGATGATCTGGAAGCCATCATTGAAGCCAACTTCTGGTGCAACGAGTATGGCATTGACACCATCTCCGCCGGTGCCACCCTGGCCTGCGCCATGGAACTTCAGGAAAAGGGCCTGATCACCGATGAGGATCTGGGTGGTGAGCCCCTGAAGTTCGGAGACGCAGCCAGCATCGTCACCTGGACGAAAAAAATGGGGGCTCTGGAAGGCTTCGGAGCCAGACTGGCCCAGGGATCCTGGCGTCTGGCGGACTCCTACGGGGTTCCGGAACTGTCCATGACCGTCAAAAAACAGGAACTGCCTGCCTACGACCCCCGGGCCATCAAGGGGCACGGCGTCAGTTATGCCACCAGCAACCGGGGTGGCTGCCACGTCCGGGGCTCCATGATCAATCCGGAGATTCTGGGCGTTCCGG
>JAXGWN010000200.1:0-4151 GCA_040773285.1 Bacillota bacterium | reverse complement strand
TGCCTACTTTACAGCGGTGGTTAGGGCTCCCATCACTGGAAGCATCCTGATCATGGAAATGACCGGCAGTTTCCGGCACATGCTTCCTCTGGTGGTGGTTTCCCTGGTGGCCTATGTGGTCACCGACCTGATCCATTCCAGAGCACTCTATGATGTGCTGCTGGACAGAATGCTTGAGCGGCAGAAACCGGGCATGCAGAAGAAAAACCTGACCCGGGCCCGGCTGCTGCTGGAAATCCCGGTGGCCTGGGGCTCCCGGATTGCCGACCGGCAGATCCGGGAGGTGCAATGGCCTTCCGGCGCCCTGATCGTGGGCATACGCCGGGGAGAGGCGGAGTGTCTTCCGGATGGAGGGTTTCAGCTGCTTTCAGGAGACTGTCTCCTGGTTCTGGTACACCGGGACGACGGACCGGAACTGAAGCGCCGGCTGCTGGAACTGGGTGAGTCCCGGGACGGGCCGGATATGTATTGAGGCACAGAGACGGCTTCCGGTTGTCAGATGCCCGGATGACGGGGTAAAATGAACAAAACGGTCCGGAAGGTGCGGACCCGGAAAATGAGGGACCTTATGAAGAAAATTCTTTTTGTGGATGATGACTCCCTGGTGCTGAAGGCCTATCAGTGGCTGTTTGCCAATAAAAACTACACCATCCTGACCGCGGAAAGCGGAACCCTGGCCCTGGACGTACTGGAGGCGGAAGGGGACGTGGACCTGGTGGTGGCGGATCTGAAGATGCCCGGCATGGACGGATTCGATCTGCTCAATAAGACCCGGACCTACTATCCCCGGGTATTCCGGATTCTGGTCAGTGACTATACGGATGAGGCCAGGATCTTTGAGGCTCTCCGGAAAGGGGTGGCCCGGCAGTACTTCCGGAAGCCCTGGGAAAATGAGAAACTGGTGGCGGCCATCGATCAGCTGTTTGCCACCGAGGAGCTACTCCAGGACGAGACCCTGCTGACCATGGTGAATTCCCTGGAGGACATCCCCACCATCCGGAAGAACTACCAGAACATCCTGAATCTCATCGAGGAGGAGGCAGACCTCAGCCGGATTGCCCGGGAGGTGGAGAAGGATCCATCCATTGCCGGAAAGATCCTCCACATTGCCAATTCAGCCTTCTACGGGGCGAAAACCGGCTCGGTGACCAAGGCCATGGGGTTTATCGGGCTGGAAAATACCCGGTCCCTGGTGATGAGCACTTCGGTGTTTGAATCCCTGGGTTCCGGGGATGCACGGCTGGAGGAGGGGATCTCCCGGATCTGGGACCATGCCTTTGTGGCCAGCCGGCTGCTTCCCCATCTGTACACCAACTTCCTGAAGGAGAAACTGCCGGAAATGTTTCTGCCGGCGGGGCTTCTCCACCGGATCGGGGTGGCCTTCCTTCTGAAGGCCCACGGCCGGCAGTATCTGGATCTTCTGGCGGAGGCCGACCAGAGTGCCACCAGCATCCTGATCCTTGAGAAACAGGCTTACGGGATGACCCACCTGAAGGCCGGGGCCTATCTTCTGCGCTGGTGGGATTTCCCTTACCCGGTGGTGGAGACTGCCCTGTTCTACAACAGGCCACTGGACCCCGGAGTGTTCAATCAGCAGCTGGTGGCAGCCGTCCACGTGGCCGGTCACTATGCCTACGGGATCCTGAATTACCCCACCTATGAGCCCTTTGAGGAGGGAGTCTTCGATCTTCTGAAGGTCTCCCGGAAGAAGTACGAGGAGTCCCTGCGGTATTTTCAGGACTAGAAAAAACCGGTCGTTTTCGGCCGGTATAGATTGGATATGTTGCACAAACAGGGCGGAAGTGCCGGCTTCGAACCGGCATTTTCGCCCTGTTTGTGAATTTACATAAAAAGTTCCCAATCCATTGTATTAATTGAACAAAGGAACAGGGCCGGTGGATCAAGAATTAAACGTTAGACTTGTATGGAACAACCAATACAGCGAAAGGATCCGGATGCGTCCGGAGGGTTTGAAACATGTCGATTCGGGTAGGAGTCATTGTACCATCTTCCAACAGTGTGATTGAGGTGGATTTCTATAAGAATCTGCCGAAGCAGTATACTCTGCATACTGCCAGAATGTACCTGTATGATACCACCGTGAAGGGGGAGGAGGAGATGCTGGATGTGCATTTCCCCAAAGCCCTTTATGATCTGGCCACTGTGGAGCCGGATGTGGTGGTGTTTGGTTGCACCTCAGCCGGAGCCCTGAGGGGCAATGCCTACGATGACCAGTTGTGTGAAACCATTGAGCGGGTCAGTGGGGGAAAAAGCGTCAGTGTCATCCGATCGGTCAGGGAGGAGATCACCGGCCGGGGCCTTTCCCGGGTTCTGGTGCTGACCCCCTATATCGACGATCTGAACCAGCGGATCCGGACCAGCCTGGAGGCGGATGGGACGGAAGTGGTGGGAATCCATGGTCTGGGGATCGACCACAACCATTCCATCGGGATGGTGGAGCCGGACGAGATCATCCGGTTTTCCCTGGAGCAGGCGGCGGCCTACGATAACGATTTTGACGGACTGTTTCTTTCCTGCACCAATTTCCGGGCCATGGATGTGTACAGGGACCTGGAGGACCGGCTGGGTAAGCCGGTGGTGACCAGCAACCAGGCGGCCTTCTCTGCCACCATGAAGGTACTGGAAGGTCTCAGATAACAGGGGGAAAGCCGATGCTCACTGTACGGCAGGCACTGAAAATACCTCCTCTTGACCGGGCCACGGTGGTGGGCGGCAAGGAGGGGCTGGACCGCAAGGTGCAGTTTGTGAATATTATGGAGGTCCCGGATGTGGGCCGCTGGATGAAGGGCGGAGAGTTCCTGGTGACCGCCGGTTTTGCCCTGCATGAGGAGCCGGCTCTCATCGGGACCATCATGAAGGATCTGGAAAACGCCGGCGTTTCGGCCTTTGGCATCAAGCTGGGACCGTATCTGCAGAGCATTCCGGAGGAACTGATCCGGGAGGCCGACCGGCTGAAACTGCCCCTGATTGAACTGCCGGGGGTTCCCTATATGGACTTTATGATTCCCATCTTTGAAAACCTGATGAGCCAGCAGTATCAGGCTCTGAAACGGGCGGAGGAGACCCATGAGCAGCTGATCGAGCTGGCTCTCCGGGGAGAGGGGATCGCCGGGATCTGCCGGACGGTGGAGCAGCTGGTCCGCAATCCGGTCCTCATTATGGACAAGGTGAACAACTGCATCAGCCGCAGTCCCGACCGGATCCAGAACAAGTATGGCCAGAACGTGCCCGGCTGGGAAAACGATATTGTAAACTTCCTGGTGGACAATGTGAAGTTCTCCCGGCTCAGCGCCCAGCGGGTGAACCGGATGAACTATGACGGGGAGTCGGAACTCTACGTGGTGCCGGTGCAGGTCCACGGGTCGGTGGAAAATGTGCTGGTCTGCTGGGAGAAGTTTCTGAAGCTGGACGACATCAGTCTCCGGGCTCTGGAGAATGCCGCTACGGTGGTGGCCCTGGAGCAGGTGAAGGAGCGGGCCATTCTGGAAAACGAGCAGCAGATCCGGGGGGAACTGCTGGAGGACCTGATCTGGAACAACTATAAGAGTAAGGACATGATCCTGAAACGGGCCAGTTTCTGCCGTCTGAACGTCAATGCCCGGCTGGCGGTGTTCATCATTGATATTGATGAGTTCGATGCCTACCTGCTGAACCATGATACATCATCGGAGGACCAGGTGCAGCAGCTGAAGCAGGACATGATCCAGTATACCCGGTTCGTTCTCACCCGGCAGATGGGGCATCCTCCTCTTCTGTACCAGAGAAGCGACAACGTGGTGGGACTCATCAGCCTGAATGGCAAAAAGGATACCACGGAGTACCGGGACATATTCCGGGAGATCCAGGAGTATCTCCAGAACCGGTATCATCTGCAGGTCAGTGTGGGTGTAGGCCGGGCCAATGTGGGGATGGAGGATCTGAAGCAGTCCTATGATGAGGCCATGCTGGCTCTGCGGGTGGGACGCTTCCTCCACGGGGACGGAAGCATCTCCTTTTTCCAGGAACTGGGCCCCTACAGCTTTCTCTGCGATCTGCGGGACTCCGAGTTCATGCAGGGATTTTATCAGGAGACCCTGGGGAAACTGCATACGTTTGATCAGCAGAACAGAGGCGATCTGGTGCGGACCCTG
>JAXGWN010000199.1:0-4184 GCA_040773285.1 Bacillota bacterium | reverse complement strand
TGGTCCTGTTTCTCATACTGGGGCCCTCAAACAGTTTCTGCTTATACATGCGGTCTTCCGCTTTCTTGAAGGTTTCCTCTGCGGTCTCCTCCAGACGGTGTCTGGTGGCCCAGCCAAAAGATACCGACAGCTCCACGGATCCCAGCCGGGACAGGCCAAAGGCCCGGTGCAGCCGCTCCACCAGAGCGGCCGCCTCTATGGAATCCGCCCGGGGCATCAGGATCACGAATTCATCTCCACTGAGACGGGCCAGGACATGATCAGTGGAACACTCCTTTTCCAGAATGCCGGCCACCCGGATCAGCAGCTGATCGCCGGTCTGGTGTCCAAACGCGTCGTTGGTCAGCTTCAGCCCGTTCACATCCGCCAGAATCACCGTCTGGGGGAGACAGTCCGGACGTTCCAGTTCCTGAAGTGCCTCCAGGTAATACCTTCTGTTGTGAAGACCTGTGAGAGGGTCATGATAACTGAGATACTCGATCTCCCGGTGGCTCTTCCTTTCGTCTGTGACATCCCGGAAAACCACCACCTGGCCCTGGCTTCCGCCGGCACCGGAAACCGGCGCCATGGTCACATCCAGATACCGGTCTCCCTGTGGGGCACTGATCACCAGAAGGTTCCTGTTCACACCCGTTTCTGCCTCTCCGCTTCCATCTGCCGGCAGGAACTGTCCGCCACCGGTTCCTCTTCCCTGATGCTGCTTCAGTACACCGGACAGGGTTCTTCCGGTCAGGTTCTCCGGTGTCATCCCCAGCAGGGCGGCACCGATGGGATTTATCAGGGTAATCACCCCCCGCTCATCGGTGGTGAGGATTCCCTCTCCCACAGAGCGCAGGGTGGTTTCCAGCAGTTCCTTCTCCCGTTCCAGTTCCCGGGAAGCCTCCATCCGCTCCGTGATCTCCCGGGACAGGGCCGCCACGGAATTCTCATCCAGCGGCATCAGGCGCATCTCAAAATACCGGGGTCTTCCCTGGATGTCCAGCACATATTCCAGGGAACTGAGCCGGCCGGTTTTCAGGCTTTCCCGGATTTTTTCCAGTCCCAGTCTTCCCTGCTCTCCGGGAAGCACCTGTTCAATGGTCATTTCTTTCAGCTGCTCCGGCGTATACACCATTCTCCCGGGATCCAGATTGGTGCACTCCAGATACCGGCCATCCCGGTCAAACACAAACAGAATGTCCGGCAGCGCCCCGATGATTGCTGCCATTTTCTGTTCACTGCCCATCAGCCGGTCCTGGCTCTGTGTCAGTTCCTCATACTGGCTCCGCAGTTCCTCCTCAATGGCCGTCAGTTCCCATAGTTGGCCTCCAGATCCTGGTTGGTCTGCATCAGCTGGCGGGTCCGCTGATCCACAGTTCTGCGGAGCAGCAGGATCCAGGCCACAGCAGCTCCCCCCAGCACCAGCAGCAACACACCGATCCACAGATAACGGAGCATCACGCTCCGAAGACTCTGTTCCTCGTAAACCCCCAGCCAGCGGTCGTATATCTCCTGGTAGCGGCCGGTGCTGTTGAGAACCAGCAGGGCATCATTTATGCCATACAAAAGATCCGCCTTTTCCCGGGTCACCGCCATGGCATAATCGTTGGAGGAAAAATCAAGGCCCGCCGCCCGGAGACCCCGGATATCCCGGTTCCGGATCAGATAGTGTCCGGTGGCCCTGGTGAAGGCCCCATAGTCAGCCCGGCCCTCTTCCACCAGCCGCAGCCCCTCCTCCACGGTGGGAACCCGGACAAAGGATATGCCCAGGTTCATGGCCGCCAGGGTTTCCCCCACGATGTCCCCTTCCTGAACCACCACCATCCGGCCCCGGAGATCCTCCAGGGAGTCCGCTTCCGTGCCACTCCTGACAAATACGTCACCCCTGGCCACCGAGTGCTTCACACTGAAGGAGAACCTTCTGGCCCTGGACGGAGAATAAAACATTCCGCTGATGATGTCGATCTCTCCCTGCTCCAGAGCCTCCACGGTTTCCTGCCAGGTACCCGGCCGGAATTCAGCCTGGTACCCCATCTCCTCCACCACGGCCCGGGCCAGTTCCACACTGAACCCGGCCGGCTCCCCCCGCTCATCCAGAAAACTGTAGGGCGGATAGTCCAGATCGTCTCCGATCACCAGCACCGGCTCAGCAGCCAGGACCCCGGCAGGGACCTGCAGCAGGATGCCCAGAAGAATCAGCAAAGCAATCAGGAGCCGCAGTGGCATCGTTTTGTTCAGTGGGGACGGAAAGGTCATAGGTGCCTCCGGGAAAGTGTTTTCTATAATCTTTCGATCCCGCACCCGGAATTCCTGTACGCAGACAGTTTTTTTGTCATTTTTCCGGTACAATCATACAAAAACCCATCCTGTGTTCCCCGGATGATATAATGGTATTGTCTCCATGAGACAATACCATTTGGGAGGAATATGATGCGCTACTGGCTGCTTAAAACCGAACCCGAAGTCTTCAGCTGGCGGGACCTGACCCTGGTGGAGCGGGAACCCTGGGATGGGGTGAAGAATTTTGCCGCTCTGAAGAACATGTCACAGATGCGGCCCGGAGACCTGGCCCTGATTTACCATACCGGGAAAGAGCGGGCCGCGACAGGCATAGCGGACGTGGTCTCAGAACCCTATCCGGACCCCAAAGAAAAGGATCCCCGCTGGATTGTGGTGGATGTGTCCGCCCGGGAACTCCTTGAGCGTCCGGTCACGCTGTCTGAAATAAAACAGGATCCGGAGTTCTCCGGATGGGATCTGATCCGGCTGCCCCGGCTGTCGGTCATGGAAGTTCCGGAAGCCCTCTGGCGCCGGATTCTGGAAATGTCCACCCATTGAAAAAGCCGCGCTTCCGGGCGCGGCTTTTTCTATAAAACCTTTCCCAGAAAGGCTTTCGTTCTTTCGTTCCGGGGATTTCCGAACAGTTCCGATGGAACATTGGATTCCACCACCAGACCCTCATCCATAAAGAGAACTCTGGTTCCCACCTCCCGGGCAAAACCCATCTCATGGGTGACCACCACCATGGTCATTCCCTCCAGGGCCAGCTGCTTCATTACCTCCAGAACCTCACCAACCATCTCGGGATCCAGTGCGCTGGTGGGCTCATCGAACAGCATGATATCCGGTTCCATGGCCAGTGCCCTGGCAATGGCAATCCGCTGTTTCTGACCGCCGGACAGCTGTCCCGGGTAGGCATTGGCCTTATCCGAAACGCCAACTTTTTTAAGTAGACGCAGCGCAATTTCCTCCGCTCTGGTCCGGTCCATCTTTTTGGCGGTCATAGGAGCCAGAACCACGTTTTCCATAACGGAAAGATGGGGAAACAGGTTGAACTGCTGGAACACCATGCCCACCTTCTGTCTCAGACGGTTGATGTCCTGCTTGGGATCTGTAATGCTCATTCCCTCAATCAGGATCTCTCCCTCTGTGGGCTGTTCCAGCAGATTGATGCAGCGCAGAAAGGTGCTTTTGCCGGATCCGCTGGGTCCGATCACCACCACCACCTCACCGGGCTCCACGTGCTCATCGATGCCCCGGAGAACCTCCAGGTCACCAAAATTCTTGTGCAGGTTCTTAATGCTGATCACCCTGACGGAGCCTCCTTTCCCAGATGCCCATCACCCTGGAAAGGGTTGTGGTAAGCAGAAGATAGATCACAGCAGCCGCCATCAGGGGCAGCACCGGATCGTAGGTCCGGCTACGGATGATGTCCGCCCCCTTGGTCAGATCCTCCAGAGCTATGTAGCCCACAATGGCGGTCTCCTTCAGCAGGACGATAAATTCATTGACCATGGCCGGGAAAATGTTCTTCAGGGCCTGGGGAATGATAATATGATACATTGTCTGATAATAACTGAGGCCCAGAGATCTTCCCGCCTCCATCTGACCCCGGTCCACCGACAGGATTCCCCCACGGACGATCTCTGCCACATAGGCACCGCTATTGATGCCAAACGCAATGATGGCCACCAGGACCCGGGAGATATTGATGCTACGGAACACCACGAAATAGATGATCAGCAGCTGGACCACCGCCGGGGTTCCCCGGATAATTCCGATGTAAACCGATGCAATCCTCTTCAGGATCCGGGAATTGGACAGCCGGAAGAAGGCGATCACAAATCCGATGAGGGAGCCCAGCAAGATGGCCGCAATGGTGACCTGCATGGTGATGCCCAGTCCCCTTAAGAGAAACATGTACC
>JAXGWN010000198.1:0-4186 GCA_040773285.1 Bacillota bacterium | reverse complement strand
TTTTCACCGCCGCCTGCAGGCCCCGGACCCCCAGCAGGGAACAGTGCTTTTTCTTTTCAGGAATCCCCCCCAGATAGGCCACCACATCGTCATCCGTGATCTCCAGAGCCTCCTCCACGGTTTTCCCCATCACCATCTCCGACAGGGCGGAACTGGTGGCAATGGCCCCAATGCAGCCGAACACCAGATACTTGATATCGGCAATCCTGCCTTCGGACACCTTCAAAAACAGTTCGATGTAGTCACCGCAGTCGGGATCCCCGATCCGCACCTTCACATCCGGGTCATCGATCTCCCCCACATTTTTGGGGTCCATGAAATGGTCAATCACATTTTCTGTATATTCCTCTGTGAGGAACTCTTCCTTCATATGGTCCATATCGGTTCTCCTTGTCCATTGTCTCAGAACATTATACCGTTATCCTCCCGGGAAGAATACCCTTTCTGCCCGGGAAAGTCTTCACAATCACAGTTCCGCCTTCAGTTCCATGATCAGGTCCCGCAGTTCCGCTGCCTTTTCGAACTTCAGATCCCGGGCCAGCTGATGCATCTGCCGCTCCAGTTCTTCCACCAGTTTCTTCTTCTGGGGCTTCTTCAGGGCGGACAGTTTCAGATCCGGGCGGACGCCCAGTTTCTCCTGGGCCTCCTGATAGGTCATCTCGATCACGGAACTTACCTTCTTGACGATGGTGGTGGGGGTGATGCCATGCTCCTCATTGTAGAGGCTCTGAATCTCCCGCCGGCGGTTGGTCTCACCGATGGCCCGGTTCATGGAGTCCGTGATGGTATCCCCGTACAGAATCACCATTCCTTCCGAGTTCCGGGCAGCCCTGCCAATGGTCTGGATCAGGGAGCGCTCGGAACGTAAGAAGCCTTCCTTGTCCGCATCCAGAATGGCCACCAGGGAAACCTCCGGCAGGTCCAGTCCTTCCCGCAGCAGGTTGATGCCCACCAGCACGTCAAACTCTCCCAGACGCAAATCCCGGATAATCTCCATCCGCTCAATTGTGTGGATATCCGAATGCAGATACCGGACACGGATCCCCGCCTTATCGAAATAGTCGGTGAGATCCTCGGCCATCCGCTTGGTCAGGGTGGTGACCAGCACCCGCTGGTTCCTGGCGGTGCGCAGACGGATCTCCTTCATCAGGTCGTCCACCTGTCCCGCCACCGGACGTACCTCCAGCCGGGGGTCCAGCAGCCCGGTGGGCCGGATGATCTGTTCAGCCACACGGGTGGAATGACTTTTCTCGTAAGGACCCGGGGTTGCGGACACATAGATCACCTGCCCGATCATCCCTTCAAACTCCTTAAAATTCATGGGCCGGTTGTCCAGGGCACTGGGAAGCCGGAAACCGTGTTCCACCAGAACCGACTTCCGGGAACGGTCCCCCTCAAACATCCCACCCACCTGGGGAACGGTGACATGGGACTCGTCGATCATCAGAAGAAAATCCTCCGGAAAATAGTCAAACAGGGTATAGGGTCTTTCTCCCGGGGCCATCCCGGTGAGATGCCGGGAATAGTTCTCGATCCCGGAGCAGAACCCCATCTCCCGGAGCATCTCCATGTCGTACCGGGTTCTCTGCTCCAGCCGCTGGGCCTCCAGCAGTTTGTCGTGCTCCCGGAAATACGTAAGCCTCTCCTCCAGTTCCTCCTCAATGGTCCGGAGGGCGCGCTCCATACTCTCCGGGCTGGTGACGTAATGACTGGCCGGAAAGACCGCAATGTGTTTTCTGCGGTTGGTCAGTTCCCCGGTAAGAGTATCAATCTCTATGATCCGTTCCACCTCATCACCGAACATCTCCACCCGGACAGCCGTCTCTGCATAGCTGGCAGGGATGATCTCAATGACGTCACCCCGGACCCGGAAGGTCCCCCGGTGGAAATCCATATCGTTTCTGCTGTACTGGATGGACACCAGTTTCCTGAGAATATCGTCCCGGCTGATCTGCATCCCCTCCCGCAGGGAAAGCATCATATTCTCATAGTCCATGGGGGTCCCCAGACCATAGATACAGGACACTGAGGCCACCACGATCACATCACGGCGCTCAAACAGGGCTGCCGTGGCCGAGTGACGCAGTTTGTCGATCTCCTCATTGATGGAACTGTCCTTTTCAATATGGGTATCCGTGGCCGGCAGGTAGGCCTCCGGCTGGTAATAATCATAGTAACTGACAAAATATTCCACAGCGTTGTCCGGGAAAAGTTCCTGAAATTCGCTACACAGCTGGGCGGCCAGAGTCTTGTTGGGGGCCATCACCAGGGTGGGCCTCTGCACCCGTTCAATCACATTGGCCATGGTATAGGTCTTTCCGCTTCCGGTCACCCCCAGCAGGGTCTGGTGAACATGCCCCTGACGGAGACCCTCCACCAGAGTCTCAATGGCCTGCGGCTGGTCGCCGGTGGGCCGGTAACCGGACCGGATTCTGAATTCCGGCATATAACCACTCCTTCCAATTCCATTACCCTTCCATATTACCCTTTGCCGGCTTTCATGTCCACGGCACAAAAAAACGGAGGACCGGAGTCCTCCGCATTTTTTAATTACATCTGGAAATCGCCGTACTCTCTGGCATTCAGGGTGCCGGCCTTGATGGCATCCTCAACCTCTTTGATCTTGGCTTTCTGCTCGTCGGTCAGTTTGTCCTCGAACTCATAGAAGGGAGCCAGATAGATAACGCCCTCGTTGACGCTCATCATGTAGTTCCCGGCTTTGAAGCCCGGCTCCATCCATTTTTTAACGAATGCTTCGAAGGCAACCGGCATTTCCGCAATACCGCTGGTTACAACGGTCTGGGGAGCCAGCTCCGCCTGGTCACCGATGGAACCGATGGCGTACACACCTGCTTCGGTGGCAGCCTCGATAACACCCATGCCGGCATGGTCAGCATTCTGCATAACCACGTCTGCCCCCTGGTTGATCATGGAGGTGGCAATTTCCTTGGCCTTGGCAGCATCCTCAAAGTCACCGGTCATGGTGGTCAGAACCTTGATGTCCGGGTTGATGTACTTGGCACCGGCCTCGTAGCCCACGATGGAGTCGGAGATGGAAGGAATGTTCATTCCGCCCACAGCACCAACCACCTGGGTCTCACTGATCACAGCAGCAACCACGCCCTGCAGGAAGCCCTGGGTGGCGTTGTCGTTCTGGATGGAGGAGACGTTGGGCTCCTGTACAATGTTGGTGGAGGTTACAGCGAAGGTAACGTCCGGGAACTCCGGAGCCACACGCATGGCTGAGTCACCAAACTCGCCGCCGTGGCCGAAGATGATGTCAAAACCACTGCTGGCATACATTCTGAAGACTTCATCGTAGTCAGAAATCGGGGTGCTCTCGTTGTAGGCAACCTCGGCACCGAAATCCTCTTCGATCATCATCAGGCCGGCATAGGCGGAGGCACTCCAGCCACCGTCGTTAATGGGGCCGGGAAGAATCAGGGCAACCTTCAGATGCTCTTCAGAACCTGCATCGCTTCCGGCATCGCTTCCGGCATCGCTTCCGGCATCACTGCCTGCGTCCCCGCTTCCGGCACAACCGGCAAACAGAGCGGCAGTCAGCATGAGAATCAGCAAAACACTCAGTAACTTTTTCATACTTATCCCCCTATTGATACATTTTATGCACTTGGTGCACTGGACATATTATACTCCTCATATTCCGGTTTTGAAATAATTTTTTGGTATTTTCAAATTCACTAATATTCTTTGAAAATACCAAAGGAAAGACTTTTCAGTCCGTCAGCAGATCCAGTGCCTCCTGCAGCTGGGGATCTGCCGCCGGATCCGGCGATGTTTCCCCGTACAGAGCCTCCATATACTGCTCCTCCGTCATGGGAATCACCCGGTCCGGGGTCAGTCCCTCCCCATGGATGCTACGTTTTTTGGGGGTCAGATACCGGGTCACCGTCAGTTTCACCCAGTCCCCACCCCAGGTGGGAAAATAGCGCTGCACGATCCCCTTACCGAAGGTCTGCTCCCCCACCAGCATAGCCCGGCCGGTGTCCTGGATGGCGCCAGCCACAATCTCGGACGCACTGGCAGAATTTCCGTTCACCAGCACCACCAGAGGCATGTCGGTGTTGCCTCCCATAGCCTCCTGGGTCCGGATATTGTAGCGGCTTTCCTCAAATATGATGGGACCCTTGGGAAGAAAATAAGCAGCCGTGCCCAGGGCACCGGT
>JAXGWN010000197.1:0-4188 GCA_040773285.1 Bacillota bacterium | reverse complement strand
TGCGCTGTTTCGCGGTGATCCCCCAGTTCTCCCCGGCCTCCTCCGGACGGGCCAGGAACCGGTGGGATACCCAGGTGATCACCAGATACAGGATCAGGGCCACCGCCGGCAGATAGAATGCATGGAACAGCCCCTTGGGTTCAAAGCCGGTGACTTTCCCGCTGATGGACAGTCCTGTGGGGATGGTGTCCGGCAGCCGGGGATAGCTGATGATGGTATATAGGAAACCCGCTGCAATGATCAGGGCGGGAATCAGTTCCAGATACCAGGGATAGTGCTGATGCAGTTTCCGGTACAAATTCTCTTACCTCCTTGGCTTTCTCAGCCCATTTTAACAGGGCGGGTCCGGGTGGTCAATCCGCAGGAGCGCCGTGCTATAATGGAGTGACAGGAGAGATACTATGATCTACGCAGACATACTGACCGATATCGACCACCGGCGGCTGGACCGGCTGTTCACCTACAGCGTGCCGGAGGAGATGGAAAATCTTATCCGCATCGGGGTGCAGGTGGAGGTACTCTTTGCCGGCAGGATCATCACTGGGTACGTGATCCGTCTCACCGGGCAGCCGGAATACCAAGGAAGAATTCTGCCTGTACGGCGGGTTCTGTCCGGGCGGATTCATCTGCCCGGGGATCTGATTGCCACGGCCGGCTGGCTGGCGGAGAACAGCTTTGTTTCCCGGGCCCGGGCCTTCGATGCGGTCTTCCCCACCCTGGGCAGCGGCCGGTTTCCCAGGGAGAAGGGGAGCCTTACCATTTTGCCGGCGGGCCTGGAAAAACTGAAGACCATGCGCCGCAGTCCCTCCAGAAAGGTTCTGGAGGAACTGGCCGGCCGGGGGAGAACACCCTGGAAGGAACTGGCGGAGATTACGGGGGCCGGCCCCGGGATTCTGGCCCGGCTGGTCCGGGAGGAACTGGTTACGATTCATCCCCCGGTTCCGGAACCTGGCCCGGAGGAACCGGTAGTCCTGACCCCCCGGCAGGCAGAAGTACTGGCGCCGGTGCAGCAGGCCCTGGAAACGGAATCCGGAGGGGAGTTTTATCTGCATGGGGTTACCGGCAGCGGAAAGACGGAAGTCTATCTGGAGGCCATCCGGGTCTGTCTGGCTGCCGGCCGGCAGGCCCTGGTCCTGCTGCCGGAAATCGCCCTGACCGAGGAGATGATTGCCCGGTACCGGAAGGTATTCGGGGATCAGGTGATGGCCTGGCACAGCCAGGTGAGTCCGGCCAGGAAACGTCTGATCTGGGACCGGATGATGTCCGGAGAGTCCGGAGTTCTGCTGGGGGCCCGTTCCGCAGTGTTTGCCGGGATGAGGAGTCCCGGCCTTATTATCGTGGACGAGGAGCATGAATCCTCTTTCCGGCAGACCAGTGCCCCGGCCTATGACGGACGGGAGGCTGCCCGGTTCCGGGCCAATTACAACGGAGCAGTCCTCCTGATGGGGTCCGCCACCCCCTCCACGGAGGCCTGGCACAGAATACGTTCCGGGGAAAGCCGTCTGCTGACCCTGCCGGAACGCTACGGGGGCAGCAGCCTTCCCCGGGTGGAGATTGTGGACATGCGGGAAGAACTGAGGGCAGGAAACCGCAGCATATTCAGCAGGAGACTGCAGGAAGAGATTGAAAAGACCCTGGCCGCGGGCCGGCAGGTGCTTCTGTTTCTCAACCGGAGAGGCTATTCCGGGGCTTTTGTCTGCCGCAGCTGCGGCCAGACCATGGAATGCCCCCGCTGCGAGATTCCCTTTACCTATCACAGTGTGGGGGACTGTCTGAAATGCCACTACTGCGGGATCACAGTCCGGGCTCCAAAGGTCTGTCCCGCCTGTGGGTCCGATAAGATCCGCAGTTTCGGAACCGGAACCCAGAAGGTGGAAAAGGAAGCCGCCCGGCTGTTTCCGGCCGCCCGTACAGGAAGGATTGACAGCGACGTGGGGGATGCCGACGGACGGCGCAGCCGCCTGATCGGGGATCTGAAGGAGGGAAGGCTGGATATACTGATCGGCACCCAGATGATCGCCCGGGGCATCGATTTTCCCGACGTGGGTCTGGCCGCCGTTCTGGCCGCCGATCTGGGGCTGGGGGTACCGGATTACCGGGCCCGGGAAAAAACCTGTCAGCAGCTGGTCCAGGTCGCCGGCCGGGCCGGCCGCAAGGAGGGGGATGGTCTGTGCCTGATCCAGACATACCAGCCGGAGAGCCCGGCGGTGTGGCTGGCCCGGGAGGACCTGTATCTTACCTTTCTGGAAGAGGAGATGGAGGACCGCCGTCAGCTGGGGTACCCCCCCTGGCGGCAGGCTATCCGGATCATGATCCTGGGGGAGAACCTGGAAAAAGTGCAACGGGAGGAACAGCGGTTCGCCCGGATCCTCCGGGAGGAAATTCCGGATTTTCTGGGACCGGCACCGGCAGCATATGGTAAAATAAAGGGAATGTACCGGCACCATATCATTGTGCTGGGACCGCAGCTGCCTCCCCTGAGGGAGGCGGTGACCCGGGCTCTGGCCCGGTATACCAGAGAGGAAAACAGTTCCGGTGTCTACCTGAACGGGGAAATCAATCCGGGATCCATGCTATAGGAGGAAGACGATGGCCAGACTGAATGTGGTGAAAATCGGAGACAGTGTGCTCCGGGAAAAATGTATGGAAGTGCATAAGTTCAATGACAATCTGCACCGGCTGCTGGACAACATGGCGGAGACCATGTATGCCGAGCAGGGGGTGGGCCTTGCTGCCCCCCAGGTGGGAATTCCCAAACGGGTGGTGGTGATTGACACCGAAGGGGAACTGATCGAGCTGGTGAACCCGGTGATTGTGGAAAGTTCCGGGAACCAGACCGGGGAGGAAGGCTGTCTCAGCATTCCCGGAGAGTATGAGGAGGTTTCCCGGGCGGCGGAGGTGACCGTCAGGGGGCAGGACCGGGAAGGCAGGGAAATCACACTGACCGGCAGCGGAATGCTGGCCCGGGCCATCCAGCACGAGATTGACCACCTGGATGGGGTGCTGTTTGTGGACCGGGTCAGAAAGGGCTGAGAGTATGCGGATTATTTTTCTGGGTACGGCAGATTTTGCCGTTCCGGCACTGAAGGCCCTGGCCGGGGAGAAGGACTTTGAGATTGTGTCCGTTCTCACCCGGCCGGACCGCCGGGCCGGGCGGGGACAGAAGGTCTGCTTCAATCCGGTGAAACAGGCCGCTCTGGAGCTGGATCTGCCGGTATACCAGCCGGAGGATATCCGGGAACCGGATGCGGTCAGCTTTATGGAATCCCTGCAGCCGGATATTCTGGCGGTGGTGGCGTATGGACAGATTCTGAACAGAAAGGTGCTGGAGATTCCCCGCCTGGCGGCGGTGAATCTTCACGGCAGCCTGCTGCCGGCCTACCGGGGGGCAGCCCCGGTGCACCGGGCCGTGATGGACGGGCAGCCCCTGGCCGGGGTGTGCACCATGCACATGGCCCCGAAACTGGATGCAGGAGATGTGATTTTCTGTCAGGAAACTCCGGTGCCCCCGGAGATGACTGCCGGGGAACTGTATGATATTCTGGCCGGCCTGGGAGGACCTCTTCTGGTGAGGACCCTGCAGGAGATCGGGGCCGGAAAGGCCCCCCGGACTCCCCAGCGGGAGGAGGAGGCCACCTATGCTCCCATGCTGACCCATGAGGACCGCCAGGTGGACTGGAATCTTCCGGCCCGGGTGATCCGGAACCGGATCCGGGGTCTGTATCCCTGGCCGGGGGCCTACACATTTTTCCGGGGAGAACGGATGGCTTTGGCCAGCGCTACGGTGCTGGAGGAAGACAGCGGACTCCCTCCGGGGACCGTGGTTTCCGCAGACTGCCATACCGGACTGGTGGTGGCCTGCGGGGAAAAGACCCTGCTGGTGGAGAGAATCCGTCCGGCCGGGAAAAAAGAGATGATGTGCCAGGCCTGGCTGAACGGGGCCAGCATTGAGCCGGGAGACCGGTTTGACGTGAAGGAGGAGTAACCATGGGATTTTTTGATGTCTCGCTTCTGCTGATGATACCCGCCATGATCCTGGCGGCAGCAGCCCAGGCGAAAATCACATCCACATACAGGAAGTATTCCCAGGTGCCGGTTTCCGCCGGTCTCACCGGGGCCCAGGTGGCCCAGCGGCTTATGGCGGAAAACGGCATCCGGAATGTCAGCATCGGGGAAGTCCCCGGGAAT
>JAXGWN010000196.1:0-4202 GCA_040773285.1 Bacillota bacterium | reverse complement strand
ACTGACAGTTCATCGGAGGCAGTCTCCTCCCGGACGGCCGCTTCCACTGCCTTCAGGTCATAGGCATCCACCGAGCGGACCCGGTTCACTCCCAAAGCCCGGGTCAGGGCCTCCAGGTCCACCGGAAGGCCTTCCCCGCCGGTCAGGGTCTTCCCGCTTCCGGGATGATTCTGATGACCGGTCATGGCGGTGGTGGAGTTGTTGAGGATCAGGATGGTGGAGGAGCCTCCATTGAATATTGCGTCCGCCAGTCCGGTGATCCCGGAGTGCATAAAGGTGGAATCCCCGATCACGGCCACGGTCTTTTTCATAAACTCCTGGCCCCGGGCCAGCTCAATACCGTGGGAAATTCCAATGGCGCTGCCCATGCAGATGCAGGTATCCATGGCGGTCAGCGGGGGCGCCGCTCCCAGGGTATAGCAGCCGATGTCTCCGGCCACATTGAGTTTCAGTTTGCCAAGTACGTAAAACACACCTCTGTGTCCGCAACCGGGGCACAGAACGGGTGGGCGCACCGGAGTCTCGGCCGGGTCGTAGGCGGAGTCCCCCAGGGAAATCCCGAAGGCCTGCCCCACAATTTCCGGAGACAGTTCCCCCACCCGGGGAAACAGTTCCTTACCGGTGACCTCAAGGCCCCAGCTGCGCAGCTGGTCCTCGAAAAACGGCTCCAGTTCCTCCACCACGTAGAGTTTTCCCACCTGGGCGGCAAACTGACGGATCATTTTTTCCGGCAGAGGCCAGACCAGACCCAGTTTCAGCACGCTGGCCTCCGGGAGAACCTCCCGGACATACTGGTAGGCCACCCCGGAGGTAATGATCCCCACGGAGTTGTCTCCCCACTCAATCCGGTTCAGAAAGGTCTCCTCGGCAAACTGCTCCAGTTTTGCCCGTCTGGCCTCCACCACCGGGTGGCGGGGCCTGGCATTGGAGGGCATCATGACGTACTTGGCCGGATTGCGGTCGTACTCTTTCAGTTCCACTTCCCGGCGCTGCCCGGTCTCCACCAGAGACTGGGAATGGGCCACCCGGGTGGTCTCCCGGAAGAGAACCGGGGTATCAAAAGCCTCACTGATGGCAAAGGCCTCCGCCAGATAGGTAAGCACCTCAGCGGAATCCGAGGGCTCCAGCACCGGCACCTGGGCAAACCGGCCGAAAAAGCGGTTGTCCTGCTCGTTCTGGGAACTGTGCATTCCGGGGTCATCCGCTGTCACCAGCACCAGCCCCCCGTTGATCCCTGTATTGGCCAGGGTCATCAGGGGATCGGCGGCCACGTTGACCCCCACATGCTTCATGGCCACCAGGGCTCTGGCTCCCGCCAGACTGGCCCCGATTCCCACTTCCAGGGCCACCTTCTCGTTGGGGGACCACTGGGAGCGGATCTCCGGATATCCCGCCACATTCTCCAGAATTTCTGTGCTGGGGGTGCCGGGATAGGCGGTGGCCACATGGACCCCGGCCTCCCAGGCCCCTCTGGCAATGGCTTCATTGCCGGTCATCAGTTGCTTCATATCATTCTCCTTCAGTCTCCATGTCCACAGGACTATTCTGAACCGCCGTTCCGCAACGGATCCGGCGGCAACCAATCTTATATATAATATCAGATAGGTTTCATTTACGGCAAGCGGCCGGAATCCTGGTTCAGACCAGAAGAAGCCCCCTGCCGGAGATCCTCAATGCTTTTCCGGTGGAGGCAACGTACTGTAAATACAATTATGGTCAGTATCCTGTTACGCTGTTCATTTCTTCCCGCATTGTGCTCCGCTTAACACCTGGCTGCCGTATCCCAGCCGACACCACTCCTGCCCTGGATAAGGGCTGCTGCATGAGGACAGCCAGCAGGCCACCGGCCAGCGCTGTCCCCAACTGGGGCAGTCCCAGCATCGCCCGGGCAGGGCCAGGCAGTTCCAGAACCAGATTCGCCGCCATCCACAGAAGCGCATACTTGGCGGAGGCTCCCAGAATCACTGCGGGCACCTGTATTCTTGGGAACCCCGTTCTTTCTGTCAGAAGAAACACCACCAGGTAAACCATGTTGCCGAGGCCGATGAAAGCAAGTGCCGGCATCATGGCGGCAGGAACCACACCCCGGACAATCCCCAGCAGCGGGCTGATAAACCCAATGGCCACCGCCCAGTATGGAGACACCGCCATTGCCGTAAGGAGCAGTATTGTATTGACCAGCGTCCCGGTAACCGGCTGGGGAAAGCCCGCCGATTGAACCGACAGAAGGATCCCAAGGCAAAGGGCTGCTCTGATCATTTTTTTGTTTATTGGTCTCATAAGTACCTCCCGGTCATTCTGATCTGCACATTCAGGAGTATTCCGTTCCCCGTATAATCCACGCGGACGGTCGCGGGTTCTGCTTCAGTTCAGCGCAATATTCAGGCCGGTCATGTCCGTGCACGTCTTTGGTGCAGCTTCAGCATGCATTTCCACCTGCATCCGGTCTCTTTTTCCATGGGATAACGAAGCAGGGCCACAGATGCATCCGCCCTCGCAGGCCATTGCTTCGATGAAGATATCCTCCATTTTCCCGCCCTGAAGGGCTTTAACCGCCTTGTCACATTCGCCGATCCCGCTGCAGACCATGGTTTCCAGGCAAATGGCACCATTGTAATCAGTCTCCAGTATATGCTTCACTGCTTCCGCTACCCCCCCGGAGCGGGCAAAGATCCTTCCAAAGTAGGATGCGCTGTTCAGTTCGGCCTCTTCGCATTCCTTAAAGATTATTTCCCTAGCATCCAGGAAAGCCTGCAATTCTTCAAAGGTGATCACGTAATCCACATCCCCAAGCACGTTCTCCTTCCTTATTTCCGCTTTCTTTGATATGCAGGGCCCGATAAACACCACTTTTGCAGCCGGGTCAGAGCGTTTCACAAATCGTGCCAGAGCAATCATCGGGGAGACCGTTTTCGATACATGATCCGCCAGAGAAGGATATTTTTTATCAATATAGGATACAAAGGTCGGACAGCACGAACTGGTCATCCACTTCTTTTCCGAAATGCTCCCGGTGATCTCGGCAACTTCATGCCGCACCACCATATCGGCTCCATATGCCACTTCCAGAACATCGCTGAAACCCAGTTTCCTGATCCCGGCGATAATCTGCCCGATCCTTTCATCCGCAAACTGATTCGAAATGGAGGGAGCCACCAGGGCGTATACATTATAGTTTTTATTCTGTCCGGAGTCCCGGATCAGATTAATCACATCCTTAAGGGAGGACTGATCCACAATGGCCCCAAACGGGCACTGATAGACACAGGCACCGCACTGGATACACTTCTCATAGTCAATTCGTGCAATTTTTGTCTTCGGATCGTAATGAAGAGCCCCGGTCTTGCAGGAACGTATGCAGGGTCTTCTGACATCTGCAATGGCGTTATACGGACAGACTTTTGTGCATCTGCCACATTCAATGCATTTTTCCTGATCAATATGAGCCTTATGATTAACAAAAGATATTGCCCCCACGGGACAGCTTTCCATACACCGGTGAGCCAGGCAGCCTCTGCAGGCTTCCGTTATGGAGAACCGGTAAATGGGACATTCATCGCAGGCAATATCAATTACTTCAACGATACTGCCTCCATTTTTATCGCCCGCCAGGGCATGTCTGACCCGCTCGCTGATGATTGCCCTTTCTTTATAGATGCAGCATCTTGTTTCCGCTTTTGAACCGGTGATGATCCGCTTCGGTATGGAAAACACATCATCTTCCAGGGTCCCGTTCAGAAGAGATGTGGCTATTTCCTTCAGCACCCTGTACTTAATATACTTCACATGATTTTCGAATTTTCTATCCATTCCGTTTCCCTCCCATCCGGTGCCACACAGGTGGCCCCTCTGCAAACTGAACCGCTGTAGGCTATAAACCCTCAAAAGTTTGTGCAATAATTCACAAGGTCTCCCAAAAAAAGATGTCTCCTGACGACCCTGAGACAGAAGCACTCACCGGTCACGGAAAATCATTTTTCTTCCCCGACTCCGGGAAAACCGGTTCCAAAATGATTATACTATGGTCCTCCAGATAAACCAAGGGGTATTTGTGAAATAGATTACAAACTTTTATGTTTCCCTACAAACCTTCATTATCCCCATGACTGTAATCCCGACGGATGCCTCTGGCCTTCCTGAATCTGCGGAGGACGTGAATAAAAGTGGGGCCTCACTGAGGCCCCGGGGTATGTTGTGTGCTT
>JAXGWN010000195.1:0-4215 GCA_040773285.1 Bacillota bacterium | reverse complement strand
TTTTTTTCAATTCCATCCGGGCAATTCCCCAAAGGTTTTCCTGTCCGATTCCCTTCAATCCCTTTTCATCCCCCCCTTCCGGTTGTATGATTAACCCACACACTTTGTTCATAAGGAGGAATGCCATGAACCGCCTGCTGCGCAAACTCAGCACCGGAAGCCGCCGTCTCGATCTCTTCTTTCTGATCTGCCTGATCGTTTCCCTGATCCTGCTGGGTATGTATCTGTGGAACCTGTATGAGGTCCGTCAGGCTGAAGAGGCCTACCGGGCCCTGCAGGAAGAGTACCAGCGTATTGCCGAGTCCCTGGCAGATGAGGAACCGGTCAACGGAGATACCACCATTCCGGTGGCGGAAAACGGAACGCCGGAGGCTGAGGCCTTTGAACCAAAGACCATCCGGGAGCGGTATCTGCCCCTGCTGGAAATCAATGAGGACGTTGTCGGCTGGATCCGGATTGACGGAACCGTCATCGACTACCCGGTGGTCCAGGGGGACGACAACGAACACTACCTGAAACACTCCTATACCGGGGAACCCCTGAAATCCGGGGCCATCTTCATGGACTTCCGCAACCAGTGGGAAACTTCCGACAACAACCTGATCCTCTACGGACATACCCTGACCAGAAACCACATGTTTGCCGACCTGAATTTCTATGTGGATAAAAATGTCCGGGACACCTACATGAAAGACCACGGCATCATCGAACTGGAGACCCTGTACGAGGATACCCGCTGGGAGATCTTTTCCGCCTATGTGGTGGAACTGACCCGGGAGGAGTACTACCTCTTCCCACGTTATTCGGAAACCAATTTCCCCCGCTTCATTGAAATGGCCAACCGGCGGACCCTGGTGGATACCGGGATCCAGGTAACACCGGAGGATCAGCTGCTGACCCTGGTGACCTGCTGGCCTCCGGGAGACGATGCCAGAACCATCATCCACGCCAGAAGGATCCCTGAAACCGAAAATTCACAGCCATAAACCGTAAGACCGCAGGCCTAGTGCCTGCGGTCTTACGGTTTATCTTTTTCTTATTATTTTAGAATTGAAGGGTTCCGTTGTACTGGGCAGCCGGCTTGATCATGTTGTAGGCTTTGCCGTAGGCTGCGTAGTAGGAGTCAACGGTGCTGTCGATGGTGACCCAGCCGCGGCCTTCCACCAGTACTTCGTTCCAGGCGTGGTATCCGTCAAAGTTGGTGGTATACCCTTTTACCAGTTTGGCGGGGATTCCCAGGCTCCGCAGCATGGCTGCCATTACTGCTGAATAGTCGTAGCAGATTCCCAGGCCCATCTCATCGATTTTTTCCACATCCGGTACGTAGCCGGATTTTACTGTGGCTGCTTTGTTGAAATCGTATTTATAGTTTTTCACCAGATAGGTGTGAATGGCTCTTACTTTTTCCAGATCCGTGGTTTTTCCGGCGGTCAGTTCCCGGGCTTTCCGGGCGACTGCCATTTCGCTGTTCCAGTTGACCAGCTGCATGCTGCTGAGGTACACCTGATTGGCATCCTGGAGTTTCAGTTCCAGGCTGGTTCCGGCGATCCGTCTGTAGCTGTTGCCGGTGGTTCTTTCGAATACGCTTACTGTATAGGCACCATTGCCCAGCTGAAGGGGATAGTACTCGGTTCCCTGCAGTCCCAGATCGTAATCCCGGTACTGCCCGCTGGCGGTATGGCTGATTCTCACTTTCAGGCCGGTGGTTGCGGTTCTGTTGGCTGTTACGCCCACAACACCCTGGCTTACGTTTTCCAGGTCGAATTCCGGAGCTTTGGTTACTGCTGCACCGGCGGCTGCCGGCATCACGGAGGTAATCAGTATTGCGGCGATCAGGACCGCGAAAAGAACTTTCCTTGTCATGGTAATTCTCCTTTCGGTAACCGGCTGCCATACACCCTGCGGTGGTTAGGCCCTTGGCTTTGCGTCCCCGGTTTTCACCGGGTTTGCCTTTGTCGTTTGAGAAATATTGTCGGTTCTTCTCCTTTCCCTTTCCGGGAAAAACAAAAGAACTCTTCTTTCGGTAACTGGCTGCCTTCACCAATGGTGGTCAGGCCCTGTAGCTTTGCGTCCCCGGCTTTCGCCGGGTTTGCCTTTATCGCTGAACAGTTCAGCAATCTATGTGGTTATTCAATTATTACCGTGTAGTTTGCCGCTTCCGGCAAACTATCAACTTCCCGTTCGGCAGCCGGCTGTCTGTACCCTGCAAGTGCAGATCCCTGGCTTTGCGTCCCCGGTTCACACCGGGTTTGCCTTTATCGCGGAAGCGATATTCAGGAAGCACGGGTCCTTCTGTTCCCTTCCGTACCTGCAATACGGAAATTCTCTCGGGACCGGTCTTTCATTTGATGGGTGTAATGAGAAATTTATATCGGAACACCGGGTTCCCGGTGCAGATATCAGACAAATAAAAAACTTTCCATTTCGGCATCCGGCTGCCCTGCACCCTGCGGTGGTTAGGCCCTTGGCTTTGCGTCCCCGGCTTTCACCGGGTTTGCCTTTATCGCCTGAAAAGCGGCGGTTCATTCATCTACCCTAATTATATGGAATCAGTACAGAATGTCAACTGGTTGCACCATATTTCTCCAATTTTCCCTGCTTTTTCTTTACATTTATTTTACGTTACCTTTTCATCATCCGCAATAAGAATATCCGGGCGGTTTCCCGCCCGGATACAACAACTCTAGAATCTCTTTCTGGCCACCACATAACCGGCCAGAGTCATCAGCAGGGGAACAACCATAAGGCCATCCGCTGCTCCACCGGTCTTGGGCAGTGCCAGGGGTACTGCATCGTCTTCCATAACCAGCTCATCCTCAGGCACCAGTGTCAGTTTTTCCTCTTCTTCCGGAAGAACTGGCATTTCACCAGAGCTTAAAGGAACCTCATCATCTTCGAAGACTGCAAACCCGTCGTCAGTTGATCCGCCAGTTCCGCCGGTTCCAGGATTGGTTCCGGGATCAGAACCGCCGCCACCGTTTTCCTCAGTGGTGCCTTCTGTGTCAGTCTCTCCTGGCGCATTCGGGTTGGGGTCCGGGTTGGGTTCAGTCCCTCCCGAACCGCCATCTCCTTCACCGGGTTCACCAGTGCCGGGATTTGTCGGGTCCTTCGGGCCCTCTTCCTCTTCTGACGAAGCAGGATTTATTTTGAAGTTTTTACTTTTCCCCGCTTCCGGAGAAGCATCTCCCCAGTATGCAATTACCTTATACACGCCACCGGAATTCGTGGTATCTGCAAATTCCACCAGATCCCACAAAAGATACTTCTGGCCAGGAACAACACTTACTGTTGCGGTCCCCAATAACTGATCTTTGTTTCCGGGAGCCAGAACCTGAATGATCCAGTTGTCACTTTCCGAACCAGGCAATTGTGCGCCGAAACTAATGTAAACATCCTGTTTGCTGTCAAACATCGGATTATTCCCATTGGTTTTGCCCGCCTGATCACTTAAGTGAATCGTGGCAGTATGGTTCATGACAGGCTGTTCAACTACTTGGGATCCTGACTCCTGGTTATTCCCATTGTTGCCGTCATTGCCATTATTGCCGTTGTTGCTGTTGCCATTATTGCCGTTGTTGCTGTTGCCATTGTTACCATTGTTGCTGTTATTATTGTTGCTACCCCTATTTTCATTGTTTCCATTATTACCGCTGTTTCCGTTGTCAGAATTCCCTCGTCCGTTATTCTGACCCCGCGCCACAAATGACACATCAGAAGAACTCGACCCGGAGAAATCAGGGGTACTGGCGATTGCAGAGATAGTACTGCTCATAACCAGGAACAATATCAGCATCAACGCAAGAGTCACCTTATAACCGGATTTTCTTGTCATTGTAATTCTCCTTTCTTTAAACAAATGTCTAAAGAAAGGTCGGTTGCACTATTTGCTCCATGCACTTCAAGTGCCCATATAAAAAGTGCACTTCATCGCTCCCTTTCTTCTCAGAAAGGTCGGTTGCACTACTTGCTCCCCGTACCTCAAGTGCCCATATACAAGATACGTTTCATTGCATCCCTCAGCATCAGCATCCGATTCAATTTCTTATTGTTTTCCCAAACTGCCTTCAATTTGCCGGGCATTCCTCCTCCTGGCCGGATCTTACGGATCCTTCAAACAGTGTGCACTATCGTGCTATGTGCCGGTAAATTGGAAATTACTGCCGGAGGTCACCGGGACAACCAGGCAACGGGGTAATAAAAAATACTCTTCCTTCG
>JAXGWN010000194.1:0-4228 GCA_040773285.1 Bacillota bacterium | reverse complement strand
GTAAACCATAGTGTAATGTGGCGGCCGGGCCGCCACATTTTTCTGAGAACAGGAGAATTATATGGCAATCGGAGTATTTGATTCGGGTCTGGGGGGACTTACCGTGGTCCGCCAGATCCGCAGGAAGTATCCCCGGGAGAGAATCCTTTATTACGGGGATACCCTGAGGGTTCCCTACGGGGGAAGAAAGCCGGAGGAACTGATCCGGCTGGCGGACCAGATCACCGGATTTCTGGTGGATCAGGGTGCCGAACTGATTGTGGATGCCTGCAACACCACCAGCGCCCTGGCGGTGGACTATCTGATCGAGAAGTACGGGCACCGGGCGGAGATCATCGGGGTGGTGGGACCGGGGGCCTCCCGGGCTGCCCGGGTGGCCAGCTGCCGGGTGGGGCTGATGGCCACGGAGGCGACGGTGGCCAGCGGTGTTTACCAGAACCGGATTCTTACCCGGAACGATAGCCTCAGCGTGGTGACCCAGGCCTGTCCCCGGCTGGTACCCTTCATTGAGGAGGGGGACCTGGATTCGTACATGGTGCGGGAGGCTCTGGAGGCCTATCTGGAGCCCCTCATGGAGCAGCAGGTGGACGCCCTGATCCTGGGGTGCACCCATTACCCCTTTCTCCGGCCTCTGATTGAGGAGATTACGGGAGGGGCTGTTTCCCTGATTGATCCGGCGGAGGAAGTGATCCAGAGGATCGGGGACTACGCCCCCGGTGATGAAGGAGAAAGTGTGTGCTACGTCAGTGCCCGGGTGGACAGTTTCCGGGAGATCAGCAGCCGGCTGCTGCCGGAACATGGATTCGGCCGGTTTCTGGAGATGGATGTGGTGGAGGATATGAGCCATGAGACGAAAAGACCGGGATGCCGCTGAACTGCGGCCGGTGAAAATTACCACCGGAGTCAATCCATTTGCGGAAGGATCCTGCCTGCTGGAAGCCGGCCAGACCCGGGTGCTGTGCAACGCCACGGTGGAACCGGGAGTACCCAAATGGAAGCAGGAGGCCGGCGGAGGGTGGATTACTGCGGAGTACTCCATGCTGCCCCGGGCCAACCGCACCCGGACCCCCCGGGAGCGGGGAAGCGGTCCCTCGGGACGCACCATGGAGATTCAGCGGCTGATTGGCCGCAGTCTCCGGGCCTGTGTGGACCTTTCGGCTCTGGAGGGTTATACCATTACCCTTGACTGTGACGTACTGCAGGCGGACGGGGGAACCCGTTGCGCTTCCATTACGGGTGCCTGGGTGGCCCTGTATCAGGCGCTGGAGGGGATGGTTCAGCGGGACCAGCTGAGCGCCATGCCGGACATCCTGCCGGTGGCTGCGGTCAGCACCGGACTGCTGGAGGGGAGCCTTCTTCTGGACCTCTGCTATGAGGAGGACCGGGACGCCGACGTGGATCTGAATCTGGTGATGCTGAAGGATAACACGCTGGTGGAGGTGCAGGGCACCCTGGAATCCGGCCGGTTCGACCGCCGGATGCTGAACCGGATGATGGATCTGGGGGAGGAAGGAATCCGCCAACTGATTGAAATGCAGGACAAGGCTGCCGGTCCCGCAGAGTAGGGCATACAACGTAAGAAAGCTGCCGGATGGCAGCTTTCTTACGGAGGTCGTACTGTTATGGTTGTATCGGTAATTTCGTATCAGTCTTCCAGGAGGGCACCGTCGGGACCGACGGTTACCACGCTCCAGGGAATCATTTTTCCGCTGTCCTGAAGGGCCCGGGTCACACTGCTGACCAGCCCGCCGCAGCAGGGAACGCTCATCCGGAGAACCGTAATGCTTTTCACCCGGTTGCCCCGGATGATCTCCTCCAGTTTTTCCTTATAGTCCACGGAGTCCAGTTTGGGGCATCCCACCAGGGTGACCCGGTTTTTCATGAAGTCCTCGTGGATGGAGGGATAGGCAAACGCGGTGCAGTCCGCCGCGATCAGCAGGTGGGCATCCTCGTAATAGGGTGCCTGGGTGGGCATCAGCTTGATCTGTACCGGCCACTGGCGCAGACGGGATACCGGTCGGAATCCGGAAGGCGCTGCCGGCTCCTCCGGAGTGGAAAGAGTCCGGGAGGCACTGCCGGGACAGCCGTGGCTTACGGCCCGTTCCTTCAGTTTTTCCAGATGCAGATCCACGGCGTCCTGGTCGTAGGCGAGGGAGTCCCGCTCCTCCAGGGTGATGGCCCCGGTGGGACATTCTCCCAGGCAGTCGCCCAGACCGTCGCAGTAAATCTCAGAGATCAGGCGGGCCTTTCCGTCAATGATCTGCAGAGCCCCTTCGTGGCAGGCAATGATGCATTCTCCGCAGCCATTGCATTTTTCCTCATCAATCCGTATGATCGTCCGTTTCACGGTAGTCTCCTCGCATTCAATCTTGTTTTACGGTTTTCAGTATAGTACAATCAGAAACAGAATTCGGTAACTCATGTTACCGATGGGAGGAAAAATTTATGTACCGACAGTATATTGATGTACTGAAAAAGACCACACTGTTTACCGGGATCAAAGAAAGTGAGATGGAGGCCATGCTGTACTGCATGAGTCCCCGGATCAGCCGGTATCCCCGGGATTCGGTGATCGCCATTGAGCACGATCCCATGGAGGGGATCCATATTCTTCTGAAGGGAAGCGTCACCATCACCAAGGAGACGGAAGACGGGGGCAGAACCCTGCTGGCCAAATACCATGCCGGGAACCTGTTCGGTGAAATGGCTGCTTTCAGTGAGTCGAAGCGCTGGCCTGCCACGGTGGAGGCCAGTGAGGACAGCAAAGTGATGGCTCTTCCCATCCAGAATGTGGTGGGGGTCTGCTCCAACAGCTGTGGGGGTCACCGGCTCCTGATCATCAATATGCTGACCATATTATCGGAAAAGGCTATGCGGCTGAACCGCAGGGTGGAATATCTGTCCATCCGGACACTGAGGGGAAAGATATCCCGGATGCTGCTGGACCAGTACGAGCATAAGAAGTCCCCCTATATCCGTCTGGGGATGAACCGCAGTGAGATGGCGGATTTTCTGGGGGTGACACGGCCCAGTCTCTCCCGTGAACTGGGACACATGCAGGATGAGGGAATTCTTGAGTACGCGGGCCGGGAGTTCAAGCTGACCGATCTGGAGGCCATGCGGATGGCCATCCGCAGCTGAGGGAAAGGAGGACCACCATGATTCTTACCATTGCCACAGGAAATCCCGGGAAACTAAAGGACTTCCGGGAACTGTTCAGTCCCCTGAACATCCGGATCCTTTCCATTCAGGAGGAGCATCCGGACTTCGATCCGGAGGAAACCGGAAAGACGTTTGAGGAAAATGCCCTGCTGAAGGCCAGGGAGGCCTGTCTTCTGACCGGACTGCCGGCCCTGGCGGATGATTCCGGTCTGGAAGTGGACGCTCTGGGGGGAGCCCCCGGAGTGCTCTCTGCCCGGTATGCCGGCATGGAAAAAAGCGACGCGGACAACAACCGGAAACTGCTGGAGGAACTGGGGGATCTCTCCCCGGAAAAACGCACTGCCCGTTTCCGCTCCGTGATTGCCCTGTGCTTTCCCGATGGCCGGGAGTATACAGCCGGAGGGGCGGTGGAAGGCCTGATCCTGAACGGCCCCAGGGGAACCGGGGGGTTCGGCTATGATCCCCTGTTCTACGTCCCGGAACTGGAGGCCACCTTTGGTGAGATAAGCCTGGAGGAGAAAAACCGGATCAGTCACCGGGCCCGGGCCTTCCGGGAGATCCGCAGTCTGCTGGAAAGACTGCTGGAGGAAAAATCCGCCTGGTGAGGAAAAATCGGCACATTTCTCTTTACAACCGGCATTCCGGCGAATATAATAGATCTTGCGGTTGCAAAGTTCCGCAATGCGGGTGTAGCTCAATGGTAGAGCTCCAGCCTTCCAAGCTGGCTACGAGGGTTCGATTCCCTTCACCCGCTCCAATTTTTTTGCGCCAGTAGCTCAGTTGGATAGAGCAACGGACTTCTAATCCGTAGGTCAGGGGTTCGAATCCCTTCTGGCGTGCCAGGCCTCAGCACCAGACCGGTGCTGGGCTTTTTTTTGTTCCCTGGATTCCGGCTCCCCGGTATTCAGAATTGTATAACTCTTTTTTCCGGAAGGGCACCCGCAGACCCCCCTGCCCGGATATAATGGACATAAAACTGCCGGGAAGACCTCAGGCAGATGAATTATCCGGAGGAGCAATGGAATCCAATCTTTACAGACGGACTCTGTCGGCCTGCAATCTGGCC
>JAXGWN010000193.1:0-4272 GCA_040773285.1 Bacillota bacterium | reverse complement strand
CTCCAACGTTTTCAATCATAAGGCTCATAGTCTTACGTGCACCCCTCTTTCCTTCAGATATTCCTTGGCCTCCCGGATGGTGTATTCTCCGTAGTGGAAGATGGAGGCTGCCAGGGCCGCTGAGGCCTCTCCCTCCACCAGACCGTCGTAGAGATGCGCGAGATTCCCGGCCCCGCCGGAGGCGATTACGGGAATCCCCACCGCCCGGCTCACCGCCCGGGTCAGTTCCAGATCGTACCCCTCTTTGGTTCCATCGGCGTCCATGGAGGTGAGAAGAATCTCCCCGGCCCCTTTTTCCTCGGCCGTCCGGGCCCACTCCACCACATCCAGGCCGGTGGGAGTCCGGCCTCCATGAATGTAGGCCTCCCAGGAGCCGTCTTCCTTACGCTTGGCATCGATGGCCACCACGATGCACTGGTTGCCAAAGCGCATGGCCCCTTCCGTGATCAGGTCGGGGCGCTCCACCGCCGGAGTACAGACACTCACCTTGTCGGCTCCCGCCGACAGGATCTGCCGCATATCCTCCACCGTGCGGATTCCGCCCCCCACCGTAAAGGGGATAAACACCTGGTCTGCAGTCCGGCGGACCATGTCCAGCACAATCTCCCGTCTCTCACTGGAAGCCGTTATATCCAGAAACACCAGTTCATCGGCTCCGGAGCGGTCGTACAGACTGGCCAGTTCCACCGCGTCCCCGGCATCCCTCAGCTGAAGAAACCGGGTTCCCTTTACCACCCGTCCCTTGTCCACATCCAGACAGGGTATTACCCGTTTTGCCAGCATATCATTTCCCCTTCCTGGTCAGGGCCACTGCCTCTTCAAAGGAAAGGGCCCCCGAATAAATTGCTTTCCCCGTGATGACCCCTTCCACCCCGTAAGGCTCAAGCTTCATCACCTGCTCAATGTCCTTCAGGGAGGCCACCCCTCCGGAGGCGATCACCTTAAGTCCGGTGCCCACCGCCAGATCCCTGGTGCTTTCCAGGTTGACCCCCTGCAGGGTTCCGTCCAGGCTGGTATCGGTGAAGATCAGCCGCTCCACCCCCAGTTCCTTCATCTCCAGGGCCAGCTGCAGGGCCTCCACTCCGGAATCGGCGTCCCATCCCTCGATGGCCACCTTTCCGTCCTTTGCGTCCAGTCCCAGGACAATTCTCTCCCCGTACACCGCACAGGCACAGGCCACCAGGGCCGGCGTTTTCACCGCTGAGGTTCCCAGGATCACCCGGCTCACCCCCAGGTCAAACATCTCCTGGATGGTGGCCATATCCCGGATGCCTCCCCCCACCTGTACGGGAATCCGCAGGGCCTTCACGATCCCCGCGATCACATCCAGATTCTGCGGCTTCCCTGCAAAGGCCCCGTCCAGGTCCACCACATGAAGAAGTTCCGCCCCCAGGGATTCCCAGTGCCGGGCTGTCTCCACGGGGTCCTCCGAATACACTGTCGCCTCATCCATCCGGCCCTTGTACAGCCGGACCGCTTTTTTCTCCTTCAGATCAATTGCCGGTATCACCATCAAATCGCGTCCACCATCCTTCCGAAATTCTCCAGAATCCGCAGTCCCAGGGTACTGGACTTCTCCGGATGAAACTGGATTCCATAGACCAGATCCCGGCCGGCCATGGCCACCACATCCTGCCCGTAGTCCACCGAAGCCACCACCAGGGCGGGATCCCGGGGCACCACGTGGTAGGAGTGAACAAAATATGCAAAGGTCCCCTCCGGAACCCCGTCGGTCAGGGGTCCCGGCCGGTGGATCATCAGTTCGTTCCAGCCCATGTGGGGCACCTTCAGTTCCGTGGTCAGACGCTTCACCTCTCCGTCAAACAGATCCAGCCCCCGGGTAAAGCCCTTCTCCTCACTGGAGGAAAACAGAAGCTGCAGCCCCAGACAGATCCCCAGCAGGGGTTTTCCCCGGGACACCTCCTGCTTCACCAGACGGTCAAGACCGGACTCCGTCAGATTGGCCAGGGCGTCCCGGAAGGCGCCCACCCCGGGCAGAACCAGGGCGTCTGCGTCCTCCAAAGCGGCAGCCTCCGAGGTCACCACCGCCTCGATCCCCCGGGACTCGAATCCCTTCTGGACGCTGCGCAGGTTCCCCATTCCATAATCGATTATTCCCAGTTTTGCCATATATGGTCCTTTCTTACAGCATGCCCTTGGTGGAAGGAAGACCGGTCTCACCCTGGTCAATTCCGGCCGCCTCCCGGAGACTCCGGGCCAGGGCCTTAAAGCATCCCTCAATGATGTGGTGGGTATTTCCCCCGGAAAGAAGCAGCAGATGGAGATTGATCCGGGCGGAAAAGCAGAAAGCCCGCATAAACTCCTCTGCCAGTTCCGTATCGAAATCCCCCACCTTCACCGCCGGGATCTCCACCTTCCAGTTGAGATAGGGCCGGCCGGACAGGTCCACTGCACACAGCACCAGGGTCTCATCCATGGGCAGCACAATGTCCCCATAGCGGCGGATGCCCCGTTTGTCCCCCAGGGCTTCCCGGAACACCTCTCCCAGCACAATTCCTGTATCCTCCACGGTATGGTGGCCGTCCACCATCAGGTCGCCGGTTACGGAAAGATCCAGATCGAAATTTCCGTGGCGGGTCCACAGGTGAAGCATATGGTCGAAAAACCCGATTCCTGTGTCCCCGGTGAACCGGCCACTTCCGTCCAGTTCCAGACGGATCCGCACGTCGGTCTCCCCGGTCTTCCGGTGAATCTCACTGACTCTTCCCATTTTCCGCATCCTCCTTCTCCAGCCGGATCCGCACACTGGCAGCGTGGGCAGTAAGCCCCTCGCTGTCCGCCAGCCCGGCAATCTTATGACCATCCCGCAGCAGGGCCTCCCGGCTCATGGACACCAGAGAGATCTTTTTCATGTAGGTGTCAAGATTCAGCGGCGAATAGAACCGGGCGGTGCCGCTGGTGGGCAGCACATGGTTGGGCCCCGCCCAGTAATCCCCCACCGGCTCCGGGGTGTAGTGGCCCAGGAAGACCGCTCCGGCATTCTTTACTTCCTCCAGCAGGGAAAACGGATCCCGGACACACAGTTCCAGGTGCTCCGGGGCAAACCGGTTGGCCAGGCTCAGGGACTCCTCCAGAGACTCCGTGACAACCAGTGCGGAATGATCCCTAAGGCTCTGCCGGGCCGTCTCCTGCCGGGACAGCTTCTCCAGCTGACTCTTCAGTTGCTCCCGGACCTCCACCGCCAGATCGAGACTCTGGGTAATCAGGACCGCCGAGGACAGGGGGTCGTGCTCCGCCTGGGACAGCAGGTCCGCCGCCACATAGGAAGCCTCTGCACTGTCATCAGCCACCACCAGGATCTCACTGGGGCCGGCCAGCATATCGATGTCCACCTGCCCGTACACCTGATTCTTGGCCACGGTGACAAAGATGTTTCCCGGTCCCACAATCTTGTCCACCGGCAGAAGGTCTCCGGCCCCGTAGGCCAGGGCTCCCACCGCCTGGGCCCCTCCGGCCTTCCAGACCCCGGTGGCCCCGGCCAGCCGGGCCGCCACCAGGGTGTAGGGATTCAGCTTTCCATCCGGTCCCGGGGGACTTATCACCACGATCTCGGAAACCCCTGCCACCGATGCCGGCACCACGGTCATAAGGACCGAGGAGGGGTAACTGGCGGTGCCACCGGGCACGTAACAGCCCACCCGGGAAAGCGGCCTCACCAGCTGACCGGTGAGGATTCCCTCCCTGGAATCAAACCAGGAGGTCCGCTTCTGTTTTTCGTGGTAGCGGCGGATGTTTCCTTCCGCCTCCTTCAGCCACTGAACCACCTGCGGGTCCGCCAGCCGGAAGGCCTCCTCCATCTCCTCTTCACTGACCCGGAAACTCTCCGCCGTAAGGTCCGCCTTATCGAACTGCAGGGTTCTTTCCAGCACTGCCGGAAGCCCCCGGGTCCGGATATCCGCCAGGATCTCCTCCACGGCCTGACCGATCCATTCTTCTGTCTCATGAACCCGGGACAGAAGTCCGGTCAGGGCCGCCTCATCCCGGCTGGTGATCAGGGGGATCAGGGATTCACTCATGGCTTTTTTCCTCCTTCAGCAGTTCCTTGGCCCGGCGGACCACTCCGGTGATCCGGTCGTTTTTCAGCCGGTAGCTGACCCGGTTGGCGATCAGCCGGGCGGTGGCCGGGAAAATCTCCTCCACCTCCACCAGGCCATTTTCCCGGAGGGTGGTCCCGGTGGACACGATGTCCACAATCATGTCACTGAGCCCGATCCGGGCAGCCAGCTCAATGTTTCCATTCAGTTTAATGAT
>JAXGWN010000192.1:0-4283 GCA_040773285.1 Bacillota bacterium | reverse complement strand
TGCCGGACCGGGTATCCGGTCCATACAGTACTTTAGCACCACCGGATAGTTTTCCCGGGTGCAGAACAGAGCCGTTTTTTCAGTGAGTCCGCCCCGGACCACAATGGTATGGCTTTTGGGGTACACTTTCATCTTCCGGACTTTCTTCCAGGGGATCCGGACCTCCTGCCGGCTGCCTGCCAGCAGTCCTGCTCCGGCCACGGTGGGTTTCCCGGTGGCCAGGCCCCCCAACACGGTGATTCTGCTGACAGCCGCCCACCGCCTGGCCTGGCCGGCTCTGGTCCTGGTCCTGAGTTCCCGGTCATTCAGCCGGAACTCCACCTGCCAGACTCCCCGGAAAAGAATAAATATAAGAAGCCAGGTAAGGAAAAAAAGAAGACCGATCAGTCCCAGGGCGAACCGCACGTCCCCCTGAAGATTCCAGCCGGAAGACCACAGAAGGAACACAATGAGAATTCCAAAAGGAATGCCCACCGCCTTCAGAAGATCCCTGAGGATCACCGGATGGGTAAATATTGAAACATCCTGCTGCCAGGATAGGCTTTCCGGTATTTCCATACGATCACCTACTTCGGAAGCGGACAGCCACAACGGAAACAGTCCTCTGAGCCATCCCATTCATTGATACTGCCGCAGGCCAGGCAGAACACGAAATCGTCTCCGGTCTTATCCTCTTTTTCCACTCCTCCGAACCCACGGTGGTGGCGGACCCGGTCCCCTGTCCGGAAATAATCGTAGCGGGTGGAGTCATCCTCATAGCGGTACTCCACTTCCTTCCCGTCATCCCGGGTTACGGTCACCACGTAAATCATCCGGTCGGTCCAGCCCTCTCCGTAACGGTCCTGCTTCCGCTTTTTGAAATACCGTTTCCCGGTTACGGTTCCGTCCCAGGTGTGATCCTTCCGGGAAATGCGGCCGGAAAAAAATCCGATCAGCAAAAACATGGTCCCGATCCCCAGTCCATACAGCAGGGATCCGGGCCAGGAGATCTCCCCTGAGGCGGCTCCATACAGGGGAAAGCCCACCAGGGCCCCCAGAAACAGAATCAGGGAAAACAGCCGGGCATACCGGGTCCGGCTGGCCTGGTAGGCGGCAAAACGGGGGTCACTGATTCTGGCGGAAAAACCCGGCTCCGCCGGCCGCAGGGATGCGTCCACACCCATACCTCCCCTTTGAAAGTCCAACCATTCCACAGGCTCATTCTATCCCACCCCGGAATGCTCCGCAAGAAAAACCGGACCGGCATGACCGGTCCGGTGCCCTGAATTACAAGCAGATCTATTGTATCACTTCCAGAACAAACTCATCGGACCAGTCACAGGTGAACTCATTGACCGGATCCTCCGCCGGCTGACCATAACTGGCATCAAAGGCAAAGGTCTGAACCCTGGTTCCGGTACCGGACAGACTAATAAAAAGACGTCCCTCCTCCTGATGGGTCCCATACTCAGCCGCGGAAATGGTGAATTCCCCCGTCAGGGTCTGGGTCACCCCGGTGCTGATGCCATCGGCTTCCCCGGCCATGGTGTACTCTGCCGTGAATTCCCCCTGACCGCTCAGGGAATTCCGGTTGAACTCTCCTGACAGGACCATGGATCCAATGGTCAGGTCCACTGGTATGGCTCCCGCCCAGCCTGGCACATAGACCTGATGATCCAGGGTAACCTCATCAACCGAAGCGGATATGCTCCCATCTTCCATAACCTGAATGTCCCGCAGTCCGTTTATGAGGGCAGCCCGCTCCACCTGCAGGGTACCGTCGGAGGGTTCATCCTCCCAGGTATTGCAGTAAAACCGTAAGGTGGCCGGTCCCGGCGAGGAGCCTCCGCCGGAGCCTCCGTTACAGCCGGATGCCAGTATTAGAATCAGAAACAGCAGCAGGACTGCGGATAATCTTTTTTTCATGGCAATGTCTCCTTGTCTCCTTGTTTTCCGGGGGCCTGAAGGGTTATCCCTGTGTACTCCCATTATACCTTCCTGAGGTCCCTGCGGAATTCTCCCGCTCATTCTGGCATTGCCGGATGTGGCAGACACCGGACACAACCGGAAAATCATAGAGAGGGCGGAAGCCCTTTGGCCTCCGCCCCTGCTCATTAATAGGTCTCAATTGAAACATTGTAGTTGGTGGCAATCCAGGTTACCTTTACCCCGAGGGATTCAGCCACAAACCTGAGGGGAACCATGGTGCGTCCGTTGCGGATCACCGGAGCCTCCCTGAGGGTGATGGGTACTCCGTTTCTGTAAGCGGTTTTCTCCCCGATGTACATAATGATCCGGTTGGTCCCGAGACTTCCGGTAATTTTAATCCGGGAAGGATTCGAGTTATCGTATCCCACTGTAGCTCCCAGTGCTTCAAAAATGGCACGGTAAGGCAGCATGGTGGTCCCGTTGGTAATATAGGGTCTGGCATCGGTAAAGTTCATGTATTTGCCGTCCAGACGGACCAGAGGACTGGTTGCGGTTCCGCTTCTCAACGGATCCGGAGCAGAAAGCACCGTATAGAAAGACCAGCTGTCTCCGGTTATGGCGTTGCCATAGGAATCCTTGACCCCGTTGGTCACATACACCGTGTAGAGTTTTCCGAAGCCCAGGGGATTTAACGGCTTAAGGCTGACTGTCCTGGTGGAGGAATCATACTCCACCAGAGAGGCAATATTGGTGGTCCCTCCGGTTTCCCTCAGATAAATGTTGGAGGAGGTTACCGTGGAGGAGGTCACCGCCCGGGAGAAAGTGAACCGTACGGTTTTCCCGGCCGGCACGTTGGCGGATCCGGGTGCCGGATCCTTCCCCTGAACCAGCAGGGCTTCCCGGCCGGTGCGGAAACTCCAGGAGGTGGCCGCAAGGGCATTGCCTGAGGTATCCTTCAGGGCAGTGGTGAGATAGACCCTGTACTCTGTGTCCGGCTTCAGATTGTCATCCGGATTCAAAGTGATGGTTCTGCTGCTGGAGGAATAACTGAGGGAAGCGGCCAGGTTCCGGGTGGAACCGGCTTCTCTCAGATACACACTGCTGGAGGTCATGGTGGACTCCCGGACATCCCGGGAGAAACGGATTTTCAGAGAACCGGTAACGTCGGCACCGGTCTCACCCTCATCCGGATCCCGCTCGGTCACCCGGAAATACTCATTCCGGGAGGTGGTAAAACTCCAGTTGGACGCAACAATGGCGTTTCCGCTGCTGTCCCGGACACTGCCGCTCACGTACACCACATAGGTGGTATCCAGGGACAGTTCAGCATCCGGAGTCAGGGTTACCTCTCTGGTGCTGGTATTGTAATCCAGGTCCAGAGCCACATTCCGGCTGGATCCGGATTTTCTCAGATAAATATTGCTTTCATTCACCGTTGAGTTCTGCATGTTCCCGGAAAATTTAAACTTCACCACCGCATCCAGCAGCACACCGGTGGCATCCTCTGCCGGTGTTTTCCCCGTAATTACAATAGAGGACCTGGTGGTGCGGAATTTCCAGCTGTCCGCCGTGGCAGCTACACTGGTGCTGTCCTGGGCACCGGTGGTCACAGTGACCTGGTACTCCGTATCGGCTGCCAACAGGGAGGAAGGCTTCAGGGTCAGGGTCTTTCCATCCGAAGACAGGGAGTAACTGACACTGATCTTGGTAGAACTGCCACTTCTGGTCAGGTACACCGTATTGGTGTTCAGGGTCGAAGACTTCATGGCCTTGGAAAATACCACCCGGATCTGCTGATCCAGAGGAACATTGGTGGCTCCGGAAGCCGGTGTCCGGGAGGTGACCACCGGAGAGGCTCCGGCCACCGTGGTGAAATTCCAGCTGGTGGCAGCCACCGCTTTGGTGCTGTCATCGGAGGCCACCAGTTTTCCCGCCACCACCTCAACCGTGTAGGTGGTCAGGTTTTCCAGAGAGGCCACCGGATCCAGAACGATCCTCCTGTTTCCATTTTCATAGGAGTAACTGACTGATATCAGGGAAGTCCCCTTTTTCAGTCTTACAGCGTCGCCGATCCCTGTGCCGGCTGCCGGTGCGACCGGGCGGCTGAAGTCCAGAATAATGTTGCTTCCCACAGCCACTTCCGTTGCATTGGTCCCCGGGGATCTACCGGTAAGAGCCGGTGCTGCGGCAGGATCATAGGTGGTGGTAAAACTGTAGTTCCTGGGAGTAAGGGCATTTCCAGCCAGGTCCTTTATTCCGGAGGTCAATGAGACCGTATACGTCGTATTATAGGCCCAGCCGGAGGTGGGAGTTATGGTCAGATCCCCATCAGCGTACTGGCGGGTCACACTGGCAGACGGACTGATTGTCACAGT
>JAXGWN010000191.1:0-4289 GCA_040773285.1 Bacillota bacterium | reverse complement strand
TTGCCATGTCGATTTCTTCTAATGAAGTATTTCCTGCACGTTCGCCTATTCCGTTTACGGAACATTCCACCTGACGGGCACCAGCTTCAATCGCGGCAATGGAATTTGCGACCGCCAGTCCCAGGTCGTTGTGGCAGTGCACGGAAATGATGGCCTGGTCCATGTTGGGGACCCCTTCCTTAATAGCTTTAATGAAGGCTCCGAACTCCTCCGGGGTGGCATAGCCCACGGTATCCGGGATATTGATGATGGTGGCACCGGCGGAAATGGCGGTCTCCACCACCCGGATCATGAATTCCAGACGGGTCCGGGAGCCGTCCTCCGGGGAAAACTCCACCTCATCCGCCAAGGATCTGGCGTAACTGACCCCTTTATAGATATTTTCCAGCACCTGCTCTTCGGTCATCTTCAGTTTGTGTTCCATGTGGATGTCCGAGGTGGCCAGGAAGGTGTGGATCCGGCTGCGGCTGGCATACTGAAGCGCATCGGCAGCCCGCTCCAGATCGATCTCCTTCACCCGGGCCAGGCCGGCAATGGTGGTCCCCTGAACCTCTTTGGCCACCCGTTTTACCGCCTCATAGTCTCCATCGGAGGCAATGGGGAAGCCGGCCTCGATCACATCAACCCCCAGCCGGGCCAGTTGATGAGCAACCTCCAGCTTCTCATTGATGTTCATGCTCATGCCCGGGGCCTGTTCTCCATCCCGGAGTGTGGTGTCGAAAAGAAAAATGCGGTTTTCGTTACTCATCTTATCTTCCTCCTTTCCCGATTTCGTACTTGATCATTTCATCCAGTCCCTGCTTGCCCTGAACGATGGGGAATACCATCTCCCGGTTGCTGACCATGCATTCCACCAGGGTCATCTTCCCGTTGCCAAGGGCCTCTTTCAGGACCGGCTCAATCTCTTCATTGGTCTCAATTCTTAGGTGCTCCACCCCGTAAGCCCGGGCCAGGACCCCAAAGTCCGGATTGGCAGTGAAGTCAATGCCGGAGTACCTCTGGTCGCACTGGAAATGCTGCAGCTGTTTTACCAGGGACAGGCTGGAGTTGTTCATCAGGATAATCTTGATGGGCAGACACTGCTCCATGGCTGTGGCCATCTCCGTCAGGTTCATCTGGAAACTGCCGTCACCGGTTATGCAGCAGACCAGGGCGTCCGGATCGGCCATCTGGGCCCCTATGGCTGCAGGAAGGCCGTATCCCATGGTCCCCAGTCCCCCGGAGGAGACAAAGGAGCGGGGACGGTCATAGCCATAGTACTGGGCGGACCACATCTGGTGCTGCCCCACATCGGTGGCCACCACCGCGCTGTGCCCGGTCAGTTCCCCCAGGGTGCTGATCACCCGCTGGGGCTTCAGGTTGTCCCCCCGGCCGTACTGGCCCCGCATGGGATGCTTTTCCTTCCAGTCCATCACCTGGGCCAGCCATTCGCCGTTGTCCCTGGGCTCCAGATACTGAAGAACCTCCTGGAGAATCTGCCGGACGTCCCCCACGATGGGAAGATCCACCGGCACGTTCTTGCCGATTTCCGCCGGATCAATGTCCACGTGGATCACCTTGCAGTTTCTGGCAAACTTGTTCAGGGTCCCGGTGGCCCGATCCCCGAAACGGACTCCCAGGCTGATCATCAGGTCGCAGTTGCTCATGGCGTAGTTGGCGGCGGGACGTCCGTGCATTCCCATCATGCCAAGGGCCATTTCATCGGTTTCCGGATAGACCCCCAGCCCGTTCAGGGTGGTGGCCACCGGGGCCTGTACCTTCCGGGCGAACTCCATAAGTTCCCCGCTGGCCCCCGAGAACATGATTCCTCCGCCGGCCAGAATGGCCGGTTTTTTGGCGCTCTGAATCATTTTGGCCATTTTGCGGATCTGGGTGGAGTGTCCCTTGTAAGTGGGCTTGTACCCCTTCAGGTTCACCTGGGGGGGACCCTCATACTCCACCATGGCCTCGGCCACATCCCGGGGAATGTCCACCAGAACCGGACCGGGACGCCCGGTATTGGCAATATGGAAGGCCTCCGCGATCACCCGGGGAAGTTCTTTTACATTTTTCACCAGATAATTGTGTTTGGTGATGGGCATGGTGATTCCGGTGATGTCCACCTCCTGAAAGGCGTCGGTGCCGATCATGCTGGTGGATACCTGTCCCGTGATGGCCACCAGAGGCGTGGAATCCATATAGGCATTGGCGATCCCGGTCACCAGGTTGGTGGCCCCGGGTCCGCTGGTGGCCAGACAGACCCCTGCCCGGCCGGTGATCCGGGCGTATCCGCTGGCCGCATGGGCGGCTGCCTGCTCTCCCCGGACCAGAACGTGACGGATCCCCGGTGTTTCCAGGAGGGCGTCATAGATGGGCAGTACCGCCCCTCCGGGGTATCCGAAGATCACCCGGACGTTCTGCTCCTCCAGAATTTTCAAAAGGCTCATGGCCCCGGTCATTTTCATCGTATTTCCTCCTGACGGTTACTGGTTTTTCCGGACATCCTTGGCTCCCCGGACCATGGCAATGATACCGGTACGCACATAATCCTTGATGCCAAACCGGCGCAGGGCGCTTTCAATGGCATTGATCTTCCCTTCATCTCCGGTAACCTCAATAATCATGGTGTCCTTGCCGATGTCCACCACCCGGGCCCGGAAAATATCCACGTACTGCATAATCTCCGCCCGGGCTGTATAGTCCGAGCAGCTGACCCGGATAAAGATCATCTCCCGGCTCACATATTCCTGGTCGGTGATATCGGTGATCTTGATCACGTCCACCAGCTTGTTCAGTTGTTTGCAGACCTGCTCGATGACCACCTCGTCCCCGGCCACCACAATGGTCATGCGGGATACGTCCGGGTCGTCGGTTTTTCCCACGGCCAGGGAGTCAATGTTGTATCCCCGTCTGGCAAACAGACCGGCGATACGGGTCAGTACCCCCGGCTTATTTTCCACCAGAATACTGAGGGTATGCTTCATTTCCTGCTTTTTCATAGCCTGCCTCCCTATTTCAGCATGTTGTCCAGGGATCCACCGGCGGGTACCATGGGGAACACGTTTTCCGTAGCGTCCACCACAAAGTCCAGCAGGTACGGTCCTCCGGAGGCCAGTGCCTCCCCGATGGCCGGGATCACCTGGGCCGGGTCCAGAACTCTCCGGCCGGGAATGCCATAGGCATCAGCCAGCTTCACAAAGTCCGGCTGTCCCTCAAAAATGGTCTGGGAATAGCGTTCCTCAAAGAACAGTTCCTGCCACTGTTTAACCATGCCCAGCTGCCGGTTGTTCAGGATGGCCATCACCACCGGCAGGTTGTTCTCCCGGATGGTCTGCAGTTCCTGAACGTTCATCTGGAAGCTTCCGTCTCCGGCAATGGCCACCACCGGGGTTCCCGGATTGCCCAGGGCCACTCCCATGGCAGAGGGAAGACCAAATCCCATGGTGCCCAGACCACCGGAGGTGACGAATTTTTCCGGAGAATCCACCTGGAAATACTGGGCGGCCCACATCTGGTTCTGTCCCACCTCGGTGGTCACATAGGCCTGCCCTTCTGTCTCCTGACTGAGACAGGTGACAACGTACTGGGGCTTAATGACCCCCGCCGGATCCTGCCGGAAGGTCAGGGGATGCTCTTTTTTCCATCCGGTGACCATATCATGCCAGGCAGAGATATCCGGCATGGGGCTTCCCCCGGCCAGTTTCTCGTTCATGCGGGATGCCGCCGATCTGGCATCCCCGTGAACCGGGGCGCAGCAACTGACAATCTTGCCGATCTCGGCGGGATCCACATCAATATGTACGATTTTTGCGTCCGGGGCAAAGGTGGCCAGATCCCCGGTGACCCGATCGTCAAAGCGGACCCCGATCCCCAGGATCAGGTCACAGTGGCTCATGGCATAGTTGGCCGTGGCCACCCCATGCATCCCCACCATGCCCACGGTCAGTTCATGATCGTCCGGCATAACCCCTTTTCCCATCAGGGAGTAGATCACCGGAATGTTCAGGGTCCCCGCCAGTCTGCGGACCTCCGAGGAGGCTCCGGCATTGCGGACTCCGCCCCCCACAAACATGACCGGCCGTCTGGCCGAGGCAATCACCTTCATGGCCTCGTCCACCTCCGACTCCTTCAGGGGTGTCTCTGTCCGGTATCCCGGGAGATCCATCTCCGGAGGATATACAAAATCCGCCCGCTGGGTCGTGACATCCTTGGGGATGTCAATCAGTACCGGACCGGGCCGTCCGCTGGTGGCAATATGAAAAGCCTCCCGGATCACCCGGGCCAGGTCCTTCACATCCTGCACCAGATAA
>JAXGWN010000190.1:0-4319 GCA_040773285.1 Bacillota bacterium | reverse complement strand
TCACCAGACAGATCATCACGGCCATCAAGACGGCCACCAGACAGAAGCATATTCCGCTGAATTCCTATGTGTCCCTCAATAAGCCCATTTTTGATGAGGAGTCCGACCGGACTCTGCTGGATGTGATTGCCACCAGCAAGATTACCGATCCCGAGGACCTGATCATCTGCCGGGAAGAGTTCAGCAGCATTGAGGATAAAATGGCCAAGGTTCTGAGTCCTCTGGAGTGGAAAGTCCTGAATTCCTATCTGGAGGGGAAAAGTTACCTGGAGATTGCTGCCGATCTGGAGCGCCACGTGAAATCCATCGACAATGCCCTGCAGAGGGTCAAGAGAAAACTGGAGAAGTGCCTGGAGAAAAAGCCCTGATTCCCTTAGAAAATACAGTAAAACAGTTGACATCCAGGCTGGTGGATCTTACAATATAAAAGGTCGCAAAAATTGAATAGCCGCCAACATAGCTCAGTAGGCAGAGCGTCGCCATGGTAAGGCGGAGGTCACCAGTTCGACCCTGGTTGTTGGCTCCAAAAGAGAATTCTCCGGAATTCTCTTTTTTTGGTCCGGGCCGGTGGGAATTCCTGAACCGGAAGACAGAAATCCGGTATTGCACAGAGGATTTTTTTCTTTGCATCCTGTGGTCTTATGATATAATAGCCGTAAGGTAATACCTTAAAGGTCGATATGCCGCAAGGCAGATGCTGCAAAGCAAAATTCAGCAGGAGGAGAATTGTTCATTCAATCTCAATATGAAAGGGGAAGTGTTATGGAAAAACTGTTTAAACTGGCAGAACACAAGACCAATGTAAGAACCGAGATTTTGGCGGGGATTACCACCTTTATGACCATGGCCTATATCCTGGTTGTAAATCCGGATATCCTGTCCGCCACCGGCATGCCTTTTGATTCTGTGTTCACCGCCACCGCACTGGCATCCATCATTGCAACACTGGTTATGGCATTCTACGCCAACTACCCGTTTGTGCTGGCTCCCGGAATGGGTCTCAATGCGTTCTTTGCCTTCACTGTGGTACTGAACATGGGCCACACCTGGCAGTTCGCACTGACAGCAGTATTTATTGAGGGTCTTATCTTTATTTTACTTACCTTCCTGAACGTACGGGAAGCGATTGTGGACAGTATTCCTCTGAACCTGAAGCATGCGGTTTCTGTGGGTATTGGTCTTTTTATTGCCTTTATCGGTCTGCAGAACTCCGGAATCGTGGTGAACAGCGATGCCACTCTGGTGGTAATGGGAGAGGTCCACATGGGATCAGCCCTGCTGGCCCTGATCGGACTGACATTCACCGGAATACTGCTGGCCAGAAATATACGGGGAGCCCTGCTGTGGGGGATTATCGGTACCACAATTCTGGGAATTCCCATGGGCCTTACCACATTGCCGGACCGGGTGGCAAGTCTGCCTCCCTCCCTGGCGCCTATTTTTGCCCAGTTCGAATTTGGACAGATCTTCACTTTCGATATGCTGATCGTCCTGTTCACCTTCCTGTTTATCGATATGTTCGATACAGTGGGAACCCTGGTGGGCGTATCCTCCAAGGCGGATCTGCTGGATGAAAATGGCCGTCTGCCCAAAGCAAAACAGGCTCTGTTTGCCGATGCTGTGGGAACCACCGTTGGTGCAGTCCTCGGAACCTCCACAGTTACCACCTACGTGGAAAGTGCTGCAGGGGTTGCCGATGGCGGAAGAACCGGTCTGACTGCTCTGTCTGCAGCCGGAATGTTTGCCATCGCTCTGTTCCTGTCCCCGCTGTTCCTGATGGTTCCGTCAGCGGCAACGGCTCCTGCCCTGATCCTGGTTGGATTCTTCATGCTCTCTCCGATCATGAAGATCAATCTGGACGACTACACGGAAGCCATCCCTGCTTTCCTGACCATCATTATGATGCCGCTGACCTACAGCATCGCCGAAGGAATCGCCTATGGTCTTGGTTCCTATGTGGTACTGAAAGTTCTCACCGGCAGAGGAAAAGAAGTTGGACTTGTTACCTACATAGTGGGTATCATCTTCCTTCTCCGCTTCTTCGCACTTCCTTACCTGGGCTTCCTGGTGTAATGGATCAAAGCACCCTTCGGGGTGCTTTTTTTGTGGCCATGGAGGGGTTCGGTGGGATCTGGTATAATTGGAGAAAACGGAAGTGAGAGGAGATAAAATGATTACTGATCGTGACCGTCTGGCCATAAACAGCATCCGTATTCTGTCGGCGGAGGCGGTGCAGAAGGCGGCTTCCGGGCATCCCGGACTTCCCATGGGTGCAGCCACCATGGCATTTACCCTGTGGGACCGGGTGATGAGACATAACCCGGTCAACCCCTCCTGGCCGGACCGGGACCGGTTTGTCCTCAGTGCCGGACATGGGTCCATGTTGCTGTATTCACTTCTCCACATCACCGGCTATGATCTTTCTATGGAGGATATCCGGAATTTCCGTCAGATGGGCAGCCGGACTCCGGGGCATCCGGAATACGGCCACACCCCCGGAGTGGAGACCACTACTGGTCCCCTGGGACAGGGCCTGGCCAATGGCGTGGGGATGGCCATTGCGGAGACCCGCCTGGCCAGGGAGTTTAACCGGCCCGGTTTTCCGGTGATCGATCACTTCACGTATGTGCTGGCCGGTGACGGCTGCATGATGGAGGGAATCACCAGTGAGGCAGCTTCCCTGGCGGGAACCCTGGGGCTGGGCAAACTGGTGGTCTTATATGATGACAACCGGATTTCCATCGAAGGCTCCACGGATCTGGCTTTCCGGGAGGATGTCAGTGCCAGATACCGAGCCTATGGCTGGCAGGTGATAGAGGTACCTGACGGGGAGGATTCAGCTGCGGTACTGGAGGCTCTGGAAGAAGCCAGAAAGGATTCGGGAAGACCTTCCCTGATCCGGGTCCGCACCATCATCGGCTATGGATCTCCGGCCAAACAGGGAACGGCGTCCGCCCACGGAGAACCTCTGGGGGAAGAAAATCTGAAGGAAGCCAGGGAGAAACTGGGATGGAAGGAGGAACCCTTCCATCTTCCTGCGGAGGTAATCAGTCTGGCGGATGAACACCGGGAAAGAGGCCGGCAGGCTGAAGAAGGATGGCACAGGATGCTGGAAGCTTATTTCTCTGCCAACCCGGAGATGCGCACACACTGGGAGCGCTGGTTCAGCCGACAGGATGTGGAAAGCGTGCTGGGAGATCCGGAGTTCTGGCGCTATGAGAAAGAAGAGGCTACCCGCAGTGCCTCCGGAGTGATTCTGAACCGGCTGGCCGGCCGGCTGGCCAACCTGATGGGGGGATCTGCTGATCTTGCACCCTCCACCAAGACGCTGATGAAGGATCACGGGGATTTCTCTGCAGACAATCCCGGAGGATCCAATCTGCGGTTTGGAGTCCGGGAGCATGCCATGGCAGCCATAGCCAACGGCATGGCCCTGCATGGTGGTCTGATTCCCTATGTGTCCACTTTCTTTGTGTTTACGGATTATATGCGGGCTTCCATGCGGCTATCGGCCCTGATGGGGCTGCCGGTGATATATATTCTCACCCATGACAGCATCGGAGTGGGAGAGGACGGACCGACCCACCAGCCGGTGGAGCATCTGATGAGCCTCAGGGCTATGCCGGGTATTCGGATGTTCCGGCCGGCAGACAGCCGGGAGACGGCGTACGGCTGGAAGGCTGCTCTGCAGGAACAGAAGGCTCCCACGGTCCTGGTACTGACCCGGCAGAATCTCCCTCTGGTTCCCGGGACCGGTGAGGGTGCCATGAGGGGGGGCTACGTGCTCAGGGACAGCACCGAAAAACCCCAACTGATTCTCATGGGCAGCGGATCCGAGATTTCTCTTCTCAACGGGGCCTGGGAGATACTGACGGAGCGGGGAATTCCCTGCCGGCTGGTGAGCCTTCCCTGCTGGGAACTGTTTGAAAACCAGTCCCCGGAATACAGGGAGTCGGTCCTGCCGTCAGAGGTGACCTGCCGGATTTCCGCCGAGGCTGGTGTCACCCTGGGATGGGAGAGGTATGCAGGCAGTGACGGTGTTCTGGTGGGGCTGGATCATTTCGGTGCCTCGGCACCAGGAGAAGAACTCTTCAGGGCATTTGGTTTCACCCCGGAACGAATTGTCGGGGAGGCGGAAAGAATTCTGAACGGAAAATGATATTTTCGGGTCCCCTCTCACAGGAAAGGGGACCCGGTACATGAAAAGTTGTTGGACATATAGACATTGAGCGGGCGTTTTGATATACTTCATACCATAGACCGGCCAGTACAGACTGTCGGGGTCCGGACAGAAAGCTCCGGGATCTTCTGTTTTATGT
>JAXGWN010000189.1:0-4330 GCA_040773285.1 Bacillota bacterium | reverse complement strand
TTCCGGGAATTCCAGATAAAAGGTCTGTCCGGTGCGCCGGGGTGTTCCTTCCACCACAAAAGCCAGTACTGCCAGTTTCCGGTCAGCCTTCAACTGCTCCATCACCCTGTCCCAGGTCTCCTGGGCCGGCATCTCCTGAGAAACAGCCACCGGCTCCGGTTCTGTAGGGTCTTCAGTCCCGTATTCCGGCTCCGCCTGCTCCTCCGTCCGGGGCATGTTCTCCGGCTCTGCGGATGCCGGTGGAACGTTCACCTTTTTTTCCTTTTTCTCCGGGTCCGGCTCCGGCTGCCTGGTGGGCATCTTCGGGGTAAACATCCGGCTCAGCCGTATCAGGGCTGCCTCCAGAACGATCTGCTCCCCCGCGGAAAACCGCATTTCACTGCCCAGGCGGGACAGGATCTCCACAACGTTCAGGATGTTCTCCCGCCCGGTCTCAGCAGCCTGCCGCTCCATGTCCTTCAGTATATCCTCCGGTACAGGAACCAGTTCCCGGGCCTCCGGACCCAGTTCCAGAACCAGCATGTTCCGGAAGTAATACATCAGTTCGTTCAGCAGCTGTCCGGGCTGCTTTCCGGCGGAAACCGCCTGCTGCAGACGGTTCAGGGCACCGGCAGCATTGCCGCCTACGATGTCCTCCACCCAGTCCCTTATAAAATCCTCTCCGGCTACTCCGGCAATCTCAGCCACCACTGAGGAAGTCAGTTCTCCATCCAGGGAACTGAGACACTGATCCAGCAGACTCAGTGCATCCCGGAGTCCCCCCTGGGCCAGTTTGGCAATCAGTGTCAGCGCCTCCGGACGGGCCTCCACTGCATTGTCTGCAGTGATTTCCCTGAGCCTGCCGGTGATCTCCGGCACGCCGATCCGGTGAAACTCAAACCGCTGGCAGCGGGACACAATGGTCAGGGGTATCTTATGGGGCTCCGTGGTGGCCAGAATGAACACCACATGCTCCGGAGGTTCCTCCAGCGTTTTTAAAAGAGCATTGAACGCCTCCGTGGTCAGCATGTGAACCTCATCAATAATGTATACCTTATAAAGACCCTCCGCCGGAGCCAGTCCGATTTTTTCCCTCAGTTCCCGCATCTCATCGATGCCCCGGTTGGAGGCTGCATCGATCTCCAGGATATCCATAAAGTTCCCCTGGTTGATCTTCAGGCAGCTGGAGCACCGGTTGCAGGGCTCTCCGTTAACCATCTCCCGGCAGTTCAGTGCCTTAGCCAGAATCTTGGCCATACTGGTTTTGCCGGTCCCCCGGGAACCGCAGAAAAGATAGGCATGACTGGTACGTCCTCCTGCCAGAGCATTTCGCAGTGTGGTCACGATATGGGGCTGCCCCACCACCTCGCCAAAGGTCATGGGCCGCCATTTCCGGTACAATGCCAGATAACTCATGGATTCACCTTTCATTCAGTATTTACCCGTCTATTTTATCACAGTTCCCGGGCAATTCATTTGTCCGATAAAAAAAGACTTCCGGCAGACCGGAAGTCTTTACATTTTTATGCCGTACACCCGTCTTCGAACCAGTGTCCCGAGCGTTACCACAGCAGCCAGCTCCAGCCAGGAGATCCTCCGGCACACGGAAGTGCTCACTTACCGCTGCTTTCTTCCGAACCTGACGGGGTTCATGAGTTCCCGTTGCGGAGGGCCCGGCTCTCAACGCCACTTACTGCAGGCAGACCTCAGAGCAATAATCCTCCAACGGGGATTCGACCTCGCTATAGCGGATTGCGAGTTACAAGGCACCGCTACCTCCCCATCTAGTACGGCAAAAATAAAAATGGCGGAGAGAGGGGGATTCGAACCCCCGAACGGGGTTAGCCGTTACACGATTTCCAATCGTGCGCCTTAAGCCGGACTCGGCCATCTCTCCGCGTCACTTCATAACGTTAGTAATTATACCATAAGTCCGGCTCATGTCGAGCAATTTTTCCTGGAAATTTCCGGAGGCATATTGCTGCACAGGTTATGCTCCCGGCTGGCCACCAGGATCCTAATCGCCGAAGCAGGTTCCGATATTTCTTCCGGCACGGAGGATGGAATCATCCGGCGGAACAAAGCGGATTCTGCCGGAAACCTCCTCCAGATCCACGGATGTCACCTTTCCTCCCCGCATGGCCACCATCCGGCCAAACTCCCGGTTTTTCACCATATCCACCGCATAGGCTCCCATGCGGGTGGACAGAATCCGGTCCTGTGGACAGGGGGATCCCCCCCGCTGAACATATCCCAGAACCGTCAGCCGGGACTCCAGTCCGGTAGCCTCCTCAATCTCCTTAGCCACCCGGTATCCAATGCTGCGGGAAGAGGCCCGCATTTCCCTGAACTCTTTTTTGTCCATGGCGGCCTCTTCGGCAGACAGGGCTCCCTCCGCCACCACCACAATGGAAAACTCCTTACCTTCCTCCACCCTTTTCCGGATGGCCCCGGCAATATTGTCCATACTGTAGGGAATCTCCGGGATCAGGATCACATCACCGCCTCCGGCCACTCCGGCATACAGGGCCAGCCAGCCTGCATGATGTCCCATCACCTCAACAACCATAATCCGGTTATGGGAGTGGGCTGTGGTATGGATCCGGTCAATGGCATCGGTGGCAATATCCACTGCCGACTGAAATCCGAAGCACACCTCGGTTCCGAAAATATCGTTGTCGATGGTCTTGGGAAGTCCGATAATGTTCATGCCCTGAACTGTGGCCAGCTTATGACCGGTCTTCTGGGTTCCGTTCCCCCCCAGAACCAGCAGACAGCTGAGACCCAGTTCATCGTAGGTAGCCCGTATTCTTTCCGGTGCACCGGCTGCCAGACCCTCCTCACTGAAGGGCTTCTCCCGGGATGTCCCCAATATGGTTCCTCCCCTGGTGAGTATTCCCGACACGGCATCCGGAGTCAGGATCCGGTACTCCGGCTCCAGAAGCCCCCTGTATCCATGGATAAAACCGACGGTCTCCATGTCATATTTCTCCCAGGCAGTCTTCACAATGGCCCGGATGGTGGCATTGAGTCCCGGGCAGTCCCCGCCTGCTGTCAGAATACCGATTTTTTGTCTTTCCATGCTCCGTCCCTCCTTATGGGCTATGCGGTTTCCGGAGTTTCCTCCAGATGCTTCCGGGCCAGGGGACCCGGTATTCTGGTTTCCCCTGTCCTGCGGGTAATCTTCAGTCCATCAAAGTGTTCCAGCAGAGGAAGCACGTACTTTCTGCTGCTGTCCAGCAGATCACGGGCATCGCCCAGTTTCAGCTCCCCCTTCTCCAGTAGGAAACTGATCAGTATCCGCCGGGCCCGGAAATAATATTCCGTGGCAAATACAATCTGCTCATTGATTTTAACCAGTTTCTGCTGTCCCAGCAGATACAGATAATACTCTCCGGCGTCCTTCCCGGCAGCGGTCACCAGTTCCGCCGGATCCGGAGGAAGGAACCCCCCCTGCAGGAAAGCCTCCTCCATGGCCCGGATCCCCTGGCTCTGTGCCTCTGTGGGTTCAGGGGAGAATCCGGCAGCGGCCAGGAACGACTGTCTGGCCTCCAGCAGCCCTTCCTCCTCCATGGTTTCCAGAAACCGGTTGAAAAACCTGGTGCTGTAACCCTGAAAAAAACGGGACCGGACTTCTTCCCGGGAAAGACCGGGACGCAGGGGGAAGTTTCGGTGAAAGGTGTCCAGAGCGTCCTCCAACTGATCCCTGAGAACACTGGCCCCTTCCCGGCGGATGTACTGATCTCCCAGCAGCAGGATCTCTCCTTCCTCCAGCAATTCCGTAAGAGTCCGGCTGGTCTCCTCCTCACTAAGTCCGGTTCCGGCCTGAATTTCCTTTGTACCAAAGGCGGCACTGCCTCCCAGTTTCTGCAGAACAAGATCACCCGGTCCGCCGGAAAGCCGGGTCGCCAGCCGGTCCAGCACCTCTTTATCAAACCGTTTGTGTCTGGGCGGGAGGGGATCCAGTACCGGCCCCCCTCCAATGGTATCCATAGGGGAATAGGAACGGATCACCACCCTGTCCTGCCGGCTCACCACCAACTGGCTTTCCAGCCGCAGCTGGACCATGGCCCGTTCCCCCGGCTGCAGGGTCTCCCGGTCCAGCAGAAAAACCCTCCCCAGCACCTCACTGGTCCCCACATGGATCCGGACCCGGTCCCTCTGCTTCATTTCCTTTTTCCCCGGCAGCAGATACATTTCCATGTCCAGCCGGAAAGTGGGCTCCAGAGTCCCCGCCGGTACCAGTACGCTGCCCCGTGGAATCTGTCGAACTTCCACATCGGTGATATTAAGAGCCACTCTCTGTCCGGCCTGCACCTCCTGCCTGGCCTCCCCGTGCACCTGAATGCCC
>JAXGWN010000188.1:0-4333 GCA_040773285.1 Bacillota bacterium | reverse complement strand
CGCCGGGTTTTTTTGCTGCCGGAGGCGAAGCCGGGGTATAATAAGAAAATGAAGTTACTACTGAAGGAGGATGGCCATGATAACACTGGACACGGACTGGCTGGGGGAACCTGCCGGATCCGGAGAAATGGAAAAGGCGCTGGAGGAGGCTGCACTGGCCGCTGGTATTCTGGAGTCCGGGGAAGGGCCCGGGGGAGAATTCACCGGTTGGGTGGACCTGCCGGAGCGGATCTCCGGAACCTGTCTTGGGGAAATGGAAAGCCTGGCGGCGGAAATCCGTTCCGGTGCGGACGCCCTGGTGGTCACCGGTATCGGTGGATCCTATCTGGGGACAAGAGCAGTACTGGAAGCCCTGGGCAGCGATTTCCCCGTATATTTTGCCGGCCGGGATCTTTCTCCGGAGAGTCTTGGAGAACTGCTGGACACCCTGCGGGACAAACGGTTTTATGTTAACTATATTTCCAAATCCGGAGGCACCCTGGAGCCGGCCCTGGCTTTCCGGTTCCTGAAAAAATTGCTGCAGGAGCAGGTGGGGGATAACTGGCGCAGCCGGGTGGTGGCCACCACCGATAAGAGCAGGGGAAAACTCCGGAACATGGTACAGAGGGAGGGCCTCCGCAGTTTCCCGGTACCGGAATCTGTTGGAGGACGCTACTCGGTGATCACCGCTGTGGGGCTGTTTCCACTGGCGGTGGCCGGGGTGGATATCCGGACCCTGGTGGAAGGGGCCCGGGCCATGCGGGAGATCTGCCGCCAGCCGGACAGCCCGGCACTGCGGTACGGCGCACTGAGGACCCTCCTGAAGGACCGGGGCCGGACCATCGAGGTGCTGGCTGTATACGATCCTTCCCTGGAGGCCCTGACCGGCTGGTGGAAGCAACTGTTCGGGGAAAGCGAGGGTAAGGACAGGCAGGGGCTGTTTCCGGCTTCGGTTACCTTTACCACCGATCTTCACTCCCTGGGTCAGTGGATCCAGGAGGGCCCGGAGGTGCTTCTGGAGACGGTGCTGGAGATCGGGAGTCCGGACCGGGACCTGAGTGTGCCGGCCGAAGAAAATGACGACGACGGCCTGGGCTTCCTGGAGGGAAAGAGCCTTGACTGGATCAACCGGATGGCCTGCCGGGGAACCCTGGATGCGCACCGTGATGGGGGAACCCCCGGCATAAAACTGTCCATTCCCCGGAAGGATGCCTTCAGTCTGGGGGGGCTTCTTTATTTCTTTATGTATGCCTGCGGGGTCTCCGGGTACATGCAGGGGGTTAACCCCTTCGACCAGCCCGGGGTGGAAGCCTATAAGAAAAATGTTTTCTCCCTGCTGAGGGAGGATGGAGGAAAGTAAGACCCGATGATCAGTGACATAAAACAGGTGGAACAGCTGATTTACCATTCCTATATGCGGATCTGGCCGGATATCCCCAAAGGACCCGACCGTCTGGTGCGGCATCCGGAGTACACCCGGCTGCTGCTGGACCGGATGGGAGGGGCTGACCGGACCATGAACAACGTAATGGTGACTGGCAGCAAGGGAAAGGGATCCCTGTCCCTGCTGCTGGCTGCCGTGTTCTCTGCAGCAGGAATCCGGGCCGGTCTGTTCACCAGCCCGCACCTGCAACATTTTACGGAACGGATCCGGGTGGACGGAAAAAGTCTTCCGGACGCCGTGCTGGTGGAGTCGGCCAGGCTGTTGGAGCCCCTATATATGGAACTGGAGCACTCCCTGCCTCCGGACCGCTATCTGGGACCTGTGGGGATGGCCGCTGTACTGGCCATGGATGTGTTCCGTAAAGCCGGTACCAGCTGGAACGTGGTGGAACTGGGCCGGGGAGCCCGGTTTGACGACGTGAACCAGGTGGCCGGACAGTATGCTTTCATCAACCGGGTGTTTCCCGAGCATACCGCCAATCTGGGGAAAACCCTCCGGGAGGTGGCCTGGAACAAGGCCGGGGTGATCCGGCCGGGAATGAGGGGCGCCTTTACGGCAGCCCAGGATCCGGAGGCTTTGGAAGAGATCCGCCGGGAGGCGGCCTCCTGCGGGGTGGAACTTTTTGTGGGGGGAGAAGACTTCTCCTCTGAAAATGTGAGGATCTCCATTGAGGGGACCACATTTGACTATCTGGAGAAGGGGCAGACGGTCTACCGGGACCTTACCCTGGGTCTGCTGGGACGCCATCAGGCGGACAACTGTGCCCTGGCCCTGTTTGGCATGAGAAGAATCCTGGGGGATCTCCCGGAGGAGAACCTGCGGGAGACACTGCCGGGTCTCCGCTGGTTCGGACGGATGGAAATTCTTTCCCGGGAGCCCTTTGCCCTGCTGGACGGCTGTATAGGACGGGAATGCGTGGGTTCTGTTGTGGAAATTCTTTCCCGGGGCCCGTCGGGACCCCTGACCGTGGTGGTGGGGATTCCCGAGGAAAAGGACTATCCCGGAGTGATCGAAGCCCTCAGTTCCCGGGCAGAGCGGATGATCATGACCCATGCGGACAATGATTTTCTGAAATTTTCCCCGGACCAGGTGGAGGAGGGCCGGAAAATCCGGCAGGATCTGGAGTATATACAGGACATCCGCAGCGCCTGTGCCGCGGCGGTGGAGGGGGCCGGCAGGGAAGGACGGGTCCTCTACATCGGCACCCAGTCCCTGATAAAAGATGTCAAGAACTGGTACGGCCAGTCCACCCTGAATGTTTTCTGAAATTAACCGGATCTTAACCGGCAGAAATTGACACGGATCTGCAGCCGTAGTAGAATAAATCTTGAAGGGCAAACAAAACGAGGAGACGATCACTTGAAAAAAGCAGATATACTCAGGGAAATTGAGAAACTGACTACTCTGGATATGAGCCATCTGGATGAGGAGTTCATCCGGATAGCTGAACCGGTTGTAAGCCATCCTGAATACCAGAAGATGAAGGAGCTGGAGCACCACTCCGCTTCCGTATTCGCCCACAGTGTGGCGGTGGCCTATCATTCCTATCTCCTGGCCGGGCGGCTGGGACTGGACCAGGTCAGCATCACCCGGGGGGCGCTGCTCCATGATTTTTTTCTGTACACCTTTGACGAGAAGCGCACCAGCAACAATCTGATCTGGGAGGCACTGAAGCATTCCTGGAGACACCCCATTGAAGCTCTGTCCAATGCGGAAAAACATTTTGAGCTGAACAGCAAGGAAAGAAACATAATCCGGGCCCACATGTTTCCGGTGGGGCTTCCCAGAACTCCGGAGGCCCTGGTGGTATCTTTGGTGGACAAAACACTGGCGGTATACGAATATATGCTGAACTTCAGTGAAATCCGGGAACACCGGTATGAACTGCGTTTCGGTCTGCTGAACCTGGCATAGGGCGTACGCCCTATGCCATTTTTATCGTGGGACGTATTGACACTTCCCGGTGGATACCCGATTCTTGTAGGTGATTATCACAGGATAAAAGCAGGGATGAGGAGGAGTACCATGAAAACCCTCCCCAGAGAGGACGGTCCAGGCTGAAAGCCGTCCGGGGGAACACATGGGAAGGTCGCCTCGGAGCTGCCGGCCTGAAAGCAGTAGGGCCGGACGGAATCCTCCGTTACAGGGAATTGAGAGGTCAGAACTGACAAGTAAGGTGGTACCGCGGGAATCCGTCCTTATACGGGTTCTTTTTTTATGGAAAAAATCAGGAAAAGGTGATGAAATGGACAAACATACGGAAAACAGCCGGGTAATTCCCTCCCGGTACAACCCGGGAGAAACCGAAAAAAAATGGTATGAATTCTGGGAAAAGGGAGGATATTTCCATGAGGAGGTGGACCCGTCCCGGGAGCCGTTCAGTATAGTTATGCCGCCCCCCAATGTGACCGGTCAGCTGCATCTGGGTCACGCCATGGACAATACGCTGCAGGATATTCTGGTCCGCTGGAAGCGGATGCAGGGCTTCAACACCCTGTGGGTCCCCGGCACGGATCATGCGGGTATCGCCACCCAGGCCCGGGTGGAGGAAAATCTGGCCAGTGAGGGCATCGGAAAATATGATCTTGGCCGGGAAAAGTTTCTGGAAAAGGTCTGGGAATGGAAAGAGGTGTATCACAAACGGATTACCAGCCAGCTGAGGCTTCTGGGAGCTTCCTGTGACTGGGACCGGGAACGGTTCACCATGGATGAGGGCTGCTCCAGGGCAGTCCGGGAAGCCTTTGTGAGCCTGTATGAGAAGGGTCTCATCTACCGGGGCAAATACATCGTCAACTGGTGCCCCCGCTGTCATACCACCATTTCGGACATTGAGGTGGACTACAAGGATCTGGACAGCCATCTGTGGCATCTTACGTATCCGCTGGCAGATGGCAGCGGATCCATAACCAT
>JAXGWN010000187.1:0-4358 GCA_040773285.1 Bacillota bacterium | reverse complement strand
CGGATCAGATCATCCAGCATTTCCGCCAGCCGGTCCAGAAGATCCTCCTGGCTGAAATGGGTGTCCACAAACCGGCCGGCGGTCAGGAGCGCCAGTTTCAGCAGTTCCTCCTCATACTCGTCCCGGATCCGGTCCATCAGGTTCTGGAGCTCCGCCAGCTGCTCCGCCACCTGGCGGTCCACATCCTCCAGGAAAAACTCGAAGCGCTTTTTCTCCTGGGCCAGTCCCTCCTGGGAGCCTCTGGCATACCCCATCCGGTAGGACACCTGCTGCATCTGCTCCGCCTCCTGGCGGGCCGCCTCCACCACAGCTGCTGCCTCTTTCCGGGAAGCTGCCAGGATGGCCTCGGCTTCCTGGCGGGCCGCCTCAAGAATCTCTTCCTCCCGGGTATCCTCCCCGGGGGGTGAGGTTACGGAGACAGATCCCCGGCCTCCTCCCGGCTGGCAGAAGGCCTCGTCCGGAGGTACCGGAATCATGGGAGCCCCGCAGTCCATGTCTTCAGGAGGACCGATCTGAAACTGCTTGATCACCTTAGACGATGATGGCATCTTCATCCGACCTTCCGATCATAATCTCGCCGGCTTCCTCCAGACGGCGGATCTGACTGACCACCTTCTTCTGGGCCTCCTCCACGGCAGACAGCCGTACAGGGCCCAGGAACTCGATGTCTTCTTTCAGTGTATCGGCAGCCCGTTTGGACACGTTGCTGAAGATAACTCCGGTAACCTCGGCGCTGGCCCCCTTGAGGGCGAGGGCCAGATCCTCGTTGGAAATCTCCCGCAGCACCCTTTGCACCGCAGCCCGGTCCAGGGTGACAATATCCTCGAAGACAAACAGGCTGGAGCGGACCTGCTCCGCCAGCTCCGGCTGCTCCTTTTCCAGTTCATCCAGCACGTTTTTCTCCGTGCTGCGGTCTGCAGCGTTGAGGATCTCCACCAGGGCCTTCACACCGCCCACCGACTCATAGTCGCTTTCCACCACGTTGGAGAGTTTCCCCTCCAGCACCTTCTCAATCTTCTTGATCACCGACGGCCCCGTCCGGTTGATGGTGGCAATCCGCTCCGCCACATCGGCCTGCATCTCCTCCGGCATCTCCGCCAGGATCTGGGCCGCCTTGTCCGGCTGCAGATAGCAAAGAATCAGGGCAATGGTCTGGGGATGCTCATTCACCAGCATGTTGTACAGCTGGTGGGGATCCGCCTTCCGGGCAATGGAAAAGGGCCGCTCAAACTGGGTCAGCTCGGTGAGAGTCTCAATCACCGACTGGGCCCTCTGGGAACCCAGAGCCTTCTGCAGCAGATTCTTGGCGTAATCAAGACCTCCGTCCAGCACATACTTCCGGGCTGACACCGTGGCCAGGAACTCCTCGGTGACCCGCTCCCGCATGGTGGGATCCACGTATTCCATATTGGCAATCTCGTAGGTCACCTTCTGGATCATCTTGTCCGGAAGAAGTTTCAGTATGGACGAAGACACATCCGGACCCAGACTGATCATCAGGATGGCTGCCTTTTTTACTCCCTCATTGCTTCCCCGTACCTGCATGCCTTATACCCGCCTTTTTCCTTATTCCTTGATCCAGCTTTTCAGCAGTTCCGCCATCTCATCCGGATGATCCGCAGCATATTTCTTCAGGGCCTTTTCCTGCTTGCCCGCATCGTCCAGGGGTTTTTCCAGATCGGGGATCACGTAGTCGTCACCATCGTCATCGTCCCCCACCAGGATGCCTTCCCCGGAGATTTTATCCACCTTCCGCAGTTTCTTCCGTTCCCCTTCAGCCAGGGCCTGGGCCTCCATCTCCTCCTGCAGAAGTTCCTACCGGCGGGAGGCCCGTCTGGCCAGGAACACCAGCAGGGCGATCAGGAACAGAACCGCTCCGGCCACCGAGTAGATCAGGTTTCTGTCCACTCCAAAGAGCTTCCCGGCGGACTCCTCCGCCAGTCTCTGCTCTTCCAGCTGCCGGGCCAGTTCCTCCTCGTAGCTTCTGTCAAAGGCAATTCCGTCTATGTTTACCATGTCCCCCCGGGTGAGATCCACCCCGGCAGACGCCATAACAATGTTTTCCATTCTGCCCCGCATGTCGGCATTGAGGTTCCCGTCATAGAGAACCGAGATGCTGAGCCGCTCCAGAATGCCCACTGCCTTCACCGTGGAGATTTCCGTCCGGTTCACCTCATAGCGGGTATAGGCATCGTAGGTCTGCAGGTTTCCTGCCTCATCCTGCAGGATCACGTTCTGGATGTTGTTGTCCACCGGACCGGCGGACAGCCGGTCCCCCAGACCGTCTCCCCCGTAATATTCCTCCCGCTCCCCGATGGCAAAATTCTCAGGATCCTGCTCATAGATCACCTGCAGCTGCTCTTCGCTGTCAAAGTCGATGTCCGCCAGCACGGACACCGCCACCTTGTCCCGGCCGAAGGCCTGCTCCAGAAGTCCCATCAGGTTGCCGGCGATCCGGCTTTCATAGCTGTCAATGATCCGCTGACGCTCATCCAGGACCCCCTGGCCCCCCACACCTCCGGGGCTTCCCAGAGCCGCCGACAGCAGGTTGGCGCCGGTGTCCAGCACCTGGACGTTCTCCTTGGGGAGACTGGCCACTGCCCCGGCCACCAGGTTCACGATTCCCTCCACCTGGGGCAGAGTCAGTTCCGTATTGGGCATCAGCTCCAGAACCACCGTGGCGGATGCGTCCCGGGGCGTCACCGTATAGATGGAATCCTCGGCCAGGGACAGATGCACCCGGGCAAACCGCACCTCCTCCAGGGACCGGATGGTCCGTTCCAGTTCCCCCTGGGTGGCCCGCTGGTACATGATTTTTCTGTCCTCATCGGTGACCATAAGGCCCTGGTTGTCGAACAGTTCGTACCCCGTGGTATTGTCCAGCAGGTTTCCGGTCATGGCCAGCTTCAGCCGGAGTCCGGTCAGTTCCTTCTCATCCACCAGAATGGTGGATCCCCCATCCTCCAGCTTATACTTCACATTCCCTATGGCCTCGATCTCCTCCACAATCCGGGCGGCGTGGGACACCTCCAGATTGCTGAACAGCACGGAATAGCGGACGTTCACCACCAGCAGAAGATAGAGAACCACCGCCACAACCAGCGCCACCACGGCCCCGGTCAGAAGCCGGCGGGCCGTGGCGGAAAGATTATTCAGTTGTTCCCGAAGCTGCCCCAGCAGTTCCGTCAGTCTTCCCATAGCTGCTCCTTATGGCAGATCAGATCTGCATGTTGGTGATTTCCTTATACGCTTCAATAACCTTGTTGCGGATCTGCAGGGCGGCGTCCAGGGTAATCCTAGCCTCCTCGGCCGCCAGCAGCACGGAATGAAGATCTGTGGTCTCCCCCAGAATCAGGCTCTGGGTCATATCGTCGGCCTTCTGCTGGGTATCCTGAATCCGGTCCAGCTGGGCCTTCAGCATGTCCCCGAACCCTTCCGTTTTTTCCTGTTCCGGGGTCTCCTCCCGGGGAGTGAGCCGGGTCAGTTCCTGACCGGCCCGCAGGGCATCTATTTTCATCGTCTTTCCCCTATCTTCCTATTTCCAGAGTCTTCAGAAGAATGCTCTTATTGGCATTGAAAGCGGTTACGTTCGCCTCATAACTGCGGCGGGACACCATCAGGTCGATCAGTTCGGTGGCCATGTTCACATTGGGCATCACCACGTAACCGTCGGGACCGGCGTCCGGATGGGCCGGATCGTAAATAAGAGGCATCTCCTCCCCGGAATCCACAATGCCCACCGCCTTCACCCCGGCGCTTCTCAGCCGCCTTCTGCCGGTAATATCATCCATCTCCCGGCGCAGATGCTCCTCAAACAGGGCTATTTTCCGGCGGTAGGGGCCCCCGTCCGCCGTCCTGGTGGTATCCGAGTTGGCAATGTTGGACGATATGGTATCCATCCTCAGCCGCTCCGCGGTAAGACCGCTGGCGCTTATGTTAAGAGTCCGGAACATCTCTAACCCCTCCCGTCAAAAATCACGGACCTGAGCATCTGAAACCTGGTGTTGATCTGCTGGATCAGGGTCTGGTGAAAAATCTGGTTGGCCGCCAGATTGCTCATCTCCTGATCGAGATCCACATTGTTTCCGTCATTGTTCATGGCGGTGGAGGTATCCTTCTCCTCCAGGATCCGGGAATTCCGGATGGCCTCAGCCCTGCGCTCCGGGGACTCTCCCCGGGAGCGCTCCATGGCTTCCCGGAGTCCGGTCTCGAAGTCCACCCGGTTGGCCTGGTAGCCCCTGGTGGCCGCATTGGCAATATTGGAGGCAATGGCATCCTGCCGCTTCACGGTGCCCTCCAGACTTCTTTTCAGCAGATGGTAGGTTTCCCCGGTTCGGATCATGGCCTTCCCCGCCTTT
>JAXGWN010000186.1:0-4382 GCA_040773285.1 Bacillota bacterium | reverse complement strand
CTGGCGGATCAGCCAGGCGATTCTGGTGGTGAGAACCCGCGTTTTTCCCGAACCGGCTCCCGCAATGATAAGAAGGGGCCCGTCCTGATGGGTAACGGCCTCGTGCTGGGCCGGATTCAGATGATGCAAAAGTTCCATTGGTCTTTCCTTTCTGTCGGTATCCATACAGTTCATTATAACAGAATTTGAACCGGGAATGGAAAAACCCGGCAATCTTCCATTTGTATGGCCGGTCCTGTCCTGCCGGTCCCCCTGACCGGTATTTCCCGGTTTCCCGGATTTTTTCTGGTCATTGCTGTCCATTCATTCTAAAATAGTAGTACTGAAAAAATCCGGCCTGCCGCCGGAGCCGGGAGGAACACCATGCAGCGATTCCTGGACCGCTTCGGTCTTATCCTTTTGCTTAATCTATTCTGGATCGGCTTTCTGGATAAAGTCACCACCACCGGAATCATCAAGGGGCTGGTGATCAGTGTGCTGATCCGCTACCTGTCTGGGGAGCTCTTTGCCGGGGTATACCGTTTCCGGGTGGACCCAAAATTCATCCCCTGTTTTCTTATCTATCTGAAGAACCTGGTGTTCCGGGCCTTCCGGGCAGCCCTGCGGCTGATTCCGGTAATTTTCACCGGAGGGGGGACCCCCATTTCCTTCGATATGCAGATCCATACCAATGATCCCCTGATCTTTCTGCTGGTGGCCAATGCGGTGACCCTGACCCCCGGGACCATCTCCGTGGAGGCCGGTCAGGACAACCGTCTGACCGTTCTTTCCATCCATGATGATGGCGCCGGCGGGGCTCTGCTGGCCGGAGAGCTGGAAGAGGCCTACGTCAGGCCTTTTGCCCCGGTTCTGGACCGGGGAGGTGAGCCCCAATGATTATACTGGAAATCACCCTGTGGGTGCTGGCGGTAAGCCTGGCGGGAGAACTGTACCGGATCATCCGGGGACCCCAGGCCTGGGACCGCCTGCTGGCTGCCAATCTGATTGCGGTCAAGGGGCTGCTGGGTATGGCCATCTACGCCCATGTAAACCATCTTCCCTATCTGCTGGATGTTGCCCTGATCTACGGGTTCATCGGGTACGTGGGAATCATCCTTATCGCCAACTTTTTGGCACAGGGGGGACGTCAGAAATGAGTATTTTTCAGACAATCTCAGGTTTCATATCTGCAGCAATGCTGGTGGCCAGCTGGTTCTTTCTGTTTGTGGGGGCCGTAGCGGTGATCCGGCTGCCCAACATGTACAGCCGGATGCTGACCTCCTCGGTGGTGGATACGGTCACCATGCTGCTGATCCTGGGGGGCCTTCTTTTCTATCCGGAGATTCTCGCCAGTAACTTTAAGATTGCTATCCTGATCATTTTTCTTCTGATCACCACCCCCATGACCAGCCACCTGATCGCCCGGTCCGCCCGGAAGTGCAATCTGCCCCTGGACGGGGGGTGCCGCCGATGAATACCATCTTGCTGGCTCTTCTTCTGGTGGCCGCCATTGCCATGATTCTCACCGACACCAACCTGAAGGCCGTGATTCTTCTTTCGGTTTTCTCCATGCTGTGTGCCTTCAGTTATTATCTGTACCAGGCCCCCGACGTAGCCATTGCCGAACTGGCCATCGGGGCGGCCATTCTGCCCCTTCTGTACGTGATCTCCATATCCCGACAGAAGAAATTCATCGTACTGGATCATTCCGGAGACAGCTTTCTGGCCCCGGGGCACCGGGGCCACCGGATCCTCAGCGATTTCTGCCAGCACTTCGGTCTCGAACTGGAGGTGAAGACCGGTCAGCTGAGATCCCGGCGGATTCTTCTCAATCCCCGGGACATCGATCTGATTGTCACCCGCAAAGAGGACTATTATCTGCTGGCCGGAAGTACCTCCAGTTATCTGTTCAACATGCTGGAGGAACTGACCCTGGAAGATGACGACATCCGGATACTGGGAGAAGAGGAGGCTGAGACCCTTGACTGAGATACTGAACCGGATCTTTCACCGCTCCCTGCTGATCATTCCCCTGATTCTTCTTCTGATCATGCTGTACACCGCCGTCTCCGATCCGCTTCTTCAGAGCGCGGATCCCTATCTTGGCAACCGCTACATTGCCACCTTCTATGAGCAGACCGGCAGTTATAACGGGGTGGATGCCATCCTGCTGGACTACCGGGTGTTCGACTCGGTTTTCGAGGCGGGGCTTCTTCTGATCTCGGTTACCGGTGTGATCTATATGGTCAAAAACGGATAGGAGGCTGCCATGCAAAATTCAAGAATTCTGGTGATGGTCTCCCGGCTGCTGTTTCCCTTTGTGGTGATGTTCGGACTGTATATCATCGTGAACGGATCCCTGTCCCCCGGCGGGGGGTTCCAGGGAGGAGCCATTCTGGCCACCGCTATTCTCACCACATTTTTTGCCCAGCCCACCAGGACCCTGAAAATCAGGAATATCATCCTGCTGGAAAAATCCCTGTTTCTCCTGATGGTGGTTATGCTGCTGGCGGGATACTTCCTGGGGGGAGAGTTTTTCATGAACCTGACCCGCAGCCCCTGGCTTCCCTTCTCCCTCAGCAGCTATCTGGTATTTCTCAACCTGCTGATCGGTCTCAAGGTGGCCCTGGGGCTTACTGCCATCGTTTATGTGTTCTATGAGGAGGGCCGCTGATGAATCTGGATCTTCTGCTGATCATCGGGGTGATCCTGACCGGATTCTTCGGTCTGGGGATTGCCCGGAATATTGTTAAGACCATCATCTGCCTGAACATCTGCAACGCCGGGATCGTTCTGTTTTTCCTCTACCTGGCCTACAGCCCGGGAAAGCAGCCTCCCATCAATCCCACCCCGGCAGCCCTGATGGTGGATCCGGTGCCCCAGGCCCTGATGATCACTGCCATCGTACTGGGAGCGGCCACCACCGCCGTCTGCCTGATGCTGTCCATCAAGCTGTTTCACCACTACGGGACTCTGGAGTGGCGGGAACTGACAGAACGGGAGGGTTAGACCATGCATGCCATCCCGCTTTACCTGATCTTTGTGCCGGTGATCCTGTCCCTGGTGATCTACCTGGCGGAGCGCCGCTTTGTGAGCCGGCTTATTTTTCCGGTTCAGGCCCTGCTGTGGGCCTTGTATATCCTGCTGATCCGGACCATGCCGGAATCCGGCGTCTTCCTCTACCGGGTGGGCGGCTGGCCGGACGACACCGGAATCACCCTGAAGGCAGATTCCCTGAGTCTTGCCTTCCTGGGGATGACCCTGCTGGTCTGGACCATGGTGATCCTGTTTTCCTGGGATCAGCATAAGGATGACGTAAAATATCTTTTTTTCCTCACATTTCTGGAAGGCACCTTCCTGGGCCTTCTTCTGGTAAACGATCTGTTCAGTTTCTATCTGGCGGTGGAGATCTGCAGCATTGTGGCCGGCCTTCTGGTAATCTTTAAGCGGGACGGCTGGTCCCTCCGGGCGGGTCTTTATTATATGCTGATCAATTCCATGGGAATGCAGGCCTATCTGCTGGGCATGATTTTTGTCTATATGCTGACCGGCACCCTGAACTGGGACATTGCCACCTCCCGGCTGGCCTGGATGCCGGCCTCCCCGGCGGTACTGGCCGCCTTCGTCCTGATGGTGTCCGGGGTCTGCGTCAAGGCGGCCTTTGCCCCCACCTTCAACTGGCTCAGCCGGGCCCACGGGGCAGCCCCGGCTCCGGTGTCCGCCCTATTGTCCGCCGTACTGGTGAAAGCCGGGGTGTACGGATTCATCCGGATCTGCCAGCTCTTCGGCCGACCCATGACCGGAGACTTCTTCCTGTACCTGGGGTTTGTCACTGCCATTGCCGGCCTGATCCTGGCCCTGGCCCAGAAAGACATCAAACAGCTGCTGGCCCTGAGCACCGTTTCCCAGATGGGACTTATGCTGATCGGCATCAGCCAGCTGTCCGGTCCCGGCTACACCGGAGGGCTCCTACACCTGTTTGCCCATGCCGGATACAAGGGACTCCTGTTCATGGCCGCCGGAGTGGTCATAAACGGGTACCATGGGGAGCGGCGGCTCACCGAACTGCGGGGGGTCTTTTCCCGGTACCCCCGGGAGTCCATCCTGATGATTCTGGCCATTCTGGCGGTAAGCGGTGCACCTCTGTCCGGAGGCTATCCCGGGAAATTCCTGGTGGCGGAAAGCCTGAAAGGCTCCCCGGTCCAGTACATTCTGTACCAGGCCCTGACCCTGGGAACCATGCTGTACTACATCAAGTTCTCCCAGATCTTTCTGCCGGACACCCGGAGGATGCCGGCTGTGACCGGCAGAAAAAATCCCATCGGCATGGCCGCCCTGGTGCTGGCTGCAGCCTTTACCGTGGGCTTTCCCTTTCTGTACCAGCCGGCAGGACGCCTGATGGG
>JAXGWN010000185.1:0-4413 GCA_040773285.1 Bacillota bacterium | reverse complement strand
CCAGCCGGGAAAGGGAATCCTCTTTTCCCTGGGCGTCAACCGGACCTTCGGTCTGATCCAGCATCATGACAAGGCAAACCCCGAAAAAATACAAAACTAAATATCAAAAGAGAGGGCCTGTCCGCGCCGGACAGGCCCTCCCTTTTCGTTACCACCCGTATATCTCCGGCCGGTGTGTCCCTTAGGCCTCCGTGCCGCCACTTCCTTCCTGGCGGCCCTTCCTGGCCCGGCGGGAAAAAAGGCCGATCAGCAGACCGCCCAGGCACAACACTCCATAGGCGGGTGCATAGACCAGTGCCGTACTGTTGTAGTGCTGCCGGACTGCCGGCAGAAAAGCCGCGGCGATCAGCAGGGGGCACCACCATACCAGCCCCAGCCGCATTCCGGCTTTCAGTCCGCAGATCAGTGCGTACAGCGGATTCATAAATAAAAGAAGCAGTACCAAAAGGCCCATCCCGGCATCCGGTCCTGCCAGCCGGGCCCCATAGGGGAGCCCTGAATAAAGGGCCAGGGCACCGGCAGCCATAAATAGTGGCAGCGTCTGTTGCGGTCTGAATTTCGTCATGTAATCCCCCTGTTTTCCGGGAAGCCCCGGATTGCTTCCCCTATAGACTCCCTCCGGAAGAAAAAGGTTCCAAAAAAAGGAACCCGGACACGTACCTGCCTAAGGCAGATTTGTGTCCGGTCCGTTCAGTACCATCTCCAGAAAGACCCGGACCACCTCCGGATCGAACTGGGTTCCGGCACAGCGCTTCAGTTCTTCCGCCGCCCTGTCATGGCCCAGGCTTTCCCTGTAGCTGCGGCGGGCAGTCATGGCCTCGTAGGCATCCGCCACCGCGATGATCCGGGAAAGAAGAGGGATCTCCTGTCCGGAGAGTCCTTCCGGATAGCCTTTTCCGTCCATTCTCTCATGGTGAAAGAGCACCGCATCCGCCAGGGGCATGTACTCATCCACCCCTTTCAGAATATGGTACCCGGTCACCGGATGGCGGCGCAGTTCCTCCCAGTCCTCCGGGGTCAGTGGCGTGGTCTTATTGAGTATTTCCGCCGGCACCGTGATCTTCCCTATATCATGGAAAGCTCCGGCAGCCACTGCCTGCTCCACTGCGGATTCCTCCAGTCCCATGGCCCGGGCAATGGCCCCGCAGTACCGGGATACCCGTTCCGTATGGATCTGTTCCTCCCCATACTTATCGTTTATCTGCCGGAGCACCGTCTCAATGGTGAGGCTGCGCATCCGGCGGCCGTTGTGCAGTTTGTTGCGATACATCCGGTTGTCTGCCGCCAGGAACACATCCTGGATATCCCTTCCCTCCCGGGACTTCGTCTCATACCCCACGGCCAGGGAAACGATCAGGGGAGCCGGGGACACTTCGGAGGCCTCCTCCAGAATTCTTCTACGGATATCCTCTGCCTCTTCCCGCCCGGTTGCAGGCAACAAAAGCACAAACTCATCTCCCCCTGACCGGCACAGCACATCCTCCGGCCGGCAGAGTCCGGTCAGGAACCGGGCCACCGTCTGCAGCAGAAGATCTCCCGCCTTATGGCCAAAAGCGTCGTTGGTCAGTTTCAGTCCGTTCACGTCACAGACCATTACAGTAAGGGGAAGGTTCTCCGGGGTATCCAGCCGCAGAAGAGTCTCCTCCAGATAACGGCGGTTGTACAGACCGGTCAGATGATCATGATAACTGAGGTACTCCACCTCCCTCAGTTTTTCCAGCCGTTCCGTCACATCACGGAATACGATCACATCGCCGGTGACCGTTCCCCGGCTGTCCCGCACCGGAGCCGCCGTGTAGTCAATGGCCCGCCGGGTTCCATCCCCGGCAGCCAGATAGGCCTCCCCTTTTCTTTCCCGTCCGGAGCGCCGGATGCTGTCCAGTGTACAGGGCTTTCCTGTCTCCCGGTCCGAAGCCCGGAAGGCGTCTTCCAGAGGCATTCCCCCGGCCTGCTCCGGCCGGACTCCCACCAGGAGACCTCCCTGGGGATTCATCAGAAGAATCCTTCCCTGGCGGTCCACCGACAGCACCCCATCGCCTACGGAGAGCAGGGTGGTCCGGAACAGCTCTTTTTCCATATGGAGGGACTCCGCCATCTGGCGGGACCCGGTCACGTCCCGGGCAGACCCGTAGATCCGGTCCTCCAGCATAAAGCTTTTCCATTCCAGATACCGGTAACTGCCGTCGGCACACCGGTAGCGGTTCACAAATCCGCTGATCTCCTGCCCCTGGTCCATCCGGGCCATGGCCGCAAGGGTTTCACTGATATCCTCAGGGTGTACCAGATCCAGATAGTTCTTCCCCTGAAGTGCTTCTGCTGAAAATCCCAGAACCTTCTCCCAGGCCGGGTTCAGCCGCAGCAGGGTTCCATCCCGGCCGGTGATTACCAGAAGGTCCAGGCTCACCGCAAAATACCGGTCCAGTTCCTCTTTCTGGGCCAGCAGATCCATGTGTGCCTTTTTCAGTTCGGTAATGTCCCGGGCGGTTCCGGCAAAGCCGGTGATCTCCCCCCGCTCATTCCATATGGGGACCGCATTGGTGGTGAACCAGTGCCAGGATCCGTCCCTGTGGCGCATCCGGTATTCCTCCAGTTCCTCCCGGCGCCGGCTGACAGCAATCCTTTCAAAGAAGCCGGTCACCAGAGGAAGATCCTCCGGATGGACAAAGGGATGGAACGACCGGCCCAGAGCCTCCTCGACCGAGTGCCCCAGCAGCCGGTTCCAGGCCCGGGACACAAAGGTAAACAGCCCCTCCGTGGTGACCCGGTAAATAATCCCGTAACTGCTGTCCACCAGTGTTTTCAATTCCTCACCGGTCTCCCGGAGTCTCAGTTCCATGTTCTTCTGTTCTGTAATGTCCAGATGGGTGCCATACATCAGGCAGGCGCGGCCGTCCTCCGTCCGGGACACCACCTTCCCCTGGTCCAGGATCCAGACCCAGTGCCCTTCTTTATGACGCAGACGGTATTGTGTCCGGTAATGCTCCCCTGTGGAACCACAGGCCACTTCCAGGGCGTCCAGAACCCTCTGCCGGTCCTCCGGGTGGAGCCGGGAACTCCAGGTACTGAGATCCACCGGTTCCAGTTCCTCCAGCCTGTACCCGATGATCTCTGCCCAGCGGTCATCGATCACCATCCGCCCGGAACCGATGTCCCATTCCCAGGTGCCGGCCCCGGTGCTTTCCAGCAGATGGGCCAGTCTTACTCCCTGTGCCGCCAGCTGGTCCTGGGTATCCCGGATTTCCGTGAGATCCATATTGGTTCCCACCAGGTAAAGGGGCCAGCCCTCCTCGTCCCTTAGGAGGGTTGCCCGGGTAAGAATCCATTTCCAGGAGCCATCCGCCTGCCGCAGCCGGTGCACCTGCTCCAGCCGGTCATCCTCCAGATCACCCCCCCGGTCCTCCGGGTGAACCAGTTTTTCCCATTCCTCCCGGGTGTCCGGCACCTGTCCTTCGCTGTATCCCAGCATTTCGTGCCAGCGGCGGCTGGAATAGGTGATTTCTCCGGTTGCCGGGTCCAGAATCCAGACTCCGGTCCCGCTGGCATCCAGGGCCGTCTGGTACAGACGGCGCTCCTCCTGGAGTTTCTGTTCCGCCTGGAGCCGCTCCAGCAAAAGTCCGCTCTGGCTGGCAAACAGTTCCACCAGATCCGGGTCCCTAAGTTCCATATCTTTATCCATAAAAAGGGTAAAATCCCCCAGAATCCGGTCTTCCCGGCGGATGGGAACCACATAGGCCGCCCCCAGTCCGGCCAGTTCCTGCAGCCTTCCGGTGGCCTCCCGGTCAATTACCTCCCCCGCCAGTTCCCCCAGGGATCCGAACCGCACAATGCCCCGGTTCCCCACCGCTCCGGCTTTCCTGGGATCCGGATCCCAGCCGTGGCCAGTCACGGAAAAACCCAGGAGATTTTCTGCCATGATCAGGTGTTCCGGAGGTCCGGAGAGGGCAACCGTCAGCGCCGGCCGGTCCGGGGCGTCATACCGGTTGCAGGCCGCAAACCGGGCCCCGGAAATCTCCCGGATGGTCTCCGTAAGCCCGTTCCAGGGCACTACAGAACCGGAATGGTCCGCATGGATTCTGGCCCACTCCAATATTTTCAGAAGTGACGCCTCCCGGCGCACATTCCCCTGTTCTTCGCCTGTGACTGTTCTTTCCGGCCCTGCGGCCGGATCCTGCCTCTTCTTATTATTCATTCTTATCCAGACTTATCCTGACTTACCGCTGGCCATACCGGTCCAGCCATACCCGTTCCGGCATCCAGCGGTCCACCGGCTCCGGCGGGGACTGTGGCCAGCCCAGGGATACCACACTGAAGGGGGCCAGCTCCTCCGGAACATGAAGAATCCTCCGCAGGGCCTCAACCCGGCCATCATCCGGCCAGATTCCCAGCCATACGGCTCCCAGATCCTGGGCGGCT
>JAXGWN010000184.1:0-4437 GCA_040773285.1 Bacillota bacterium | reverse complement strand
TCCATCCGGGTCCGGAAGGCAATGTTGACGATGGATCCTGCCGGGTAACGGACTTCCTCCCGGTTATCCAGAACCAGGGAGACCTGACCCCGGATCACCGTCATGTACACATGGGAATTGGCGTTGTGTACCGGCAGCCCCTCTCCGGGGGGAAGCACCATGTGGTTGATTCCCACATTCTCATCTTCCAGAATTTTCTCAATCACTTTTTCATCGGTTTGCGAATACGGATAACGGATTTCCATGTGTACCCCCTATGAGTATTGTATGCAGCCGGAAGGACAGGCTCTGGTGCAGCGCATGCAAAGCAGGCAGTTGGCCTGGTCGATCCGGTAGCTGGCACCATCAGTTATGATGGCCTCCGCCGGACACACCTCCCTGCATGCACCACAGGAGATACAGTCCTCCTGAATTATGGTGAGCCCGCGGCGGCTGTGTTTTCCCGGCAGGGACAACAGTGTGCCGTAAGGACACAGATGGCGGTGCCACAGAGATGCAGGAAAAAAAAGGGTCAGGGCGACACCGGCCACCACCAGGGCGGGAAGCACCGGAAGACGCCGGCCGGTAACCATGGAAAAGGCAAACAGGGCGAAGAAGATACCCAGGGAGGCCACCCTGGTGCCCGGCCTGTTGAACAGTGACGGAGCTTTCAGGGCCCGTCCCCCTGATTTTTCCCGGAGCCATTCCGGCAGCCGCATCAGGGTCTGTATGGGACAGATCCAGCCACAGTAAAAACGGCCCAGAAACAGGGCGCCCACCATACTGAGGACAAACAGTGCCACCCAGATCTGGATCAGGCCCCGGGAGAGAAGAATAAGGAACAGGGCCAGGAAAATCACCTGACTGAGGGTCTGCAGTTTTTTTGAATTCATGGAATACCTCCTGAGAATTTCTTCTCCAGTATATCCTGCCGGATCGTGGAAGTATGTTGCAGCTGCAACGGTATGGCTATAGAATAAGACAGGGGGGGATGAACATGGACGAAATCCGGCTGGAGGAAAGTGCGCTGTTCCGGGGAATTCCGGAGGATCGCCTGGAGATCTGCTGCAATATGCTGAAGGGACGGATCCGGATCTGCCGCGGGCAGGAGACCGTTCAGAGGCCGGGGGATCCTCTGCAGGGCATCGGTCTGGTGCTTTCAGGAGAAGTGGAGGCTGCCCGGGAGCATCTTCAGGGAAGACGGACCATGGTGGCGGTACTCCGCCCCGGAGATCTGTTCGGTGAGGCAGTTGCCCTGGGTATGCTGGAATCTGCCCCGGTGGCCATAACGGCCAGAACCAGCTGCCGGATCTGGTTTTTCAGTCCGGCTGCCCTGTTTGATCCCTCCAGGGAACATTTGGAACTGAGAACCATTCTCCAAAGGAACCTGCTAACAATTCTGGCGTCCAAAACCCTGATGCTGGGGGAGCGGCTGGAGATTCTGGGGCAGAAAACCATTAAGGGGAAACTGGCGGCCTATCTGCTGCCCCGGGCCCCAGGGCAACCGGGGACGTGGTTCGGGATTCCCCACAGCCGCACTGGACTGGCGGAACTTCTCAGTACGGACCGCAGCGCCCTTTCCCGGGCTCTTTCGGAACTGAAGCGCGATGGGATTCTTGTGGTGGACGGAAACCGTTTCTGCCTGACGGATCCCGATAAACTGGCGGCCTGGCTGGCCTGAAGGAGAAAATATGAGAGTTGTATGTCTTGATTTCGAAACGGCCAACGGCCATCCCGGCAGTGCCTGTGCCCTGGGAATGGTGATTCTGGAACCGGGGAGGGAAGAAAAGCACTGGTACTCCCTGATCCGGCCCCATCCGGATTGTGGGCCCTTTCATCCAATGAATGTGGGGATTCACGGGATCCGGCCCCGGGATGTGGAGGGTGCGCCGGAGTTTGACCGGGTGTTTTCCGGGATCCGGGAAATCCTGGAAGGTTCTCTGGTGGTGGCCCACAATGCCAGTTTCGATATTGGGGTATTGCAGAAAACACTGGGTATGTATCATCTGGAGCCTCCGGATTTTTCGTATCTCTGTACGGTGAAACTGGCCAGGCGGGTCTGGGGAGATCTGGAAAATCATCGGCTCAGTACTGTCTGTGCCCATCTGGGGTACCGTTTCCGGCACCATAATGCGGCGGAGGACGCCGGGGCCTGTGCCAGAATTCTCACGGTGGCCCTGGAGGAAACCGGTGCCGGGGGACTGGAGGAACTGATGGAACTGACCGGGATCAGCCCGGGTTTGCTGGGTCCGGGAATCCACCGGCCCTGCCGGAGTCTCAGGAGGAAACCGAAATGAAAAAGAGCGTTGCCGTTTACAGTCTGCTGGTACTGGCCGTTTCCTTTGGAGTGGCCGGGGTGTATTTTCTGCTGTTTCCACGGACCACAGGGTCCGATTTTGCACTGGCCATCGGGTATATGTGGCTTCCCGCCCTGGTGAGCCTTTTTCTGCTGCGCCGGGAGGGAAGAAGTATTAAGGAACTGTCCCCCTGGAAAAAACCCAACCGCTGGTTCTTTTTTGGCTGGCTGGTATTCCTGGTGGTGGGGCTGGCCAATCTGCCGGTGAATGCCCTGTTTCCGGGTTCTGTATTCACTCCGGACATGAGCGGTTTTATTGAGCAGTACCGGGAACTGATGGATCCGGTGCAGTTTGAGGAAATGGCCCGGCAGGCCTCCGAGACCCCCTGGTTTCCCTTTCTGATGATGGTGGTACAGGGTCTGGCAGCAGGGCTTACAGTGAACATGGTGGCCGCCTTCGGGGAGGAACTGGGCTGGAGGGGCTACCTGTACCGGGAACTGGAGGGAATGGGTTTCTGGCGGATCAGCCTGTATACCGGAGCCCTCTGGGGCTTCTGGCATGCCCCCCTGATCGCCAACGGACACAACTACCCGGGGTATCCTGTGGCCGGAATCTTCCTGATGGTTCTCTGGTGCATCCTTCTTTCCCCGCTGTTTACCCTGATCCGGCAGAGGGCCGGCAGTGTTCTGGCCGCCTCGGTGGCCCATGGAACCCTAAACGGTGTGGGCATGATCTCCGCCATGTACATAAGCGGTGGGCATCCTCTGGTCAATGGTCTGCTGGGTCTCAGCGGGTTTGTGACCCTGGGGCTTTTCAACCTGCTTATTTTCCTGTGGCTGAAACGGGAAAAATCCCGGGAACAAAAGATTCCGGTGGCATAGAGGACGGGAGCGCTTTTTGATATAATGGATCCAGTACGGAGAATCCGGAGGAGCAGAAGTGAAAATCAAATGGGACCCCTTATATCTGAAATACACCTTCTATGCCTCGCTGACCATTCTTCTGGGCATCGTCTTTTACCATGTGGCCGACAACCTGATTCCCTTTCTGGGCTCCCTGAACCGGATTTTCCTTTGGATGAGGCGTCTTTTGAGTCCGTTTATCATAGGGGGGTTTATTGCGTATTTTCTGAATCCCGGGGTCCGCTGGTTTGACCGGCAGGTTTTCGGAAAGATAAAGGCGCTGGAGAAATGGAAGAAACTGCGCCGGGGACTCAGCGTCTCTGCGGTATATCTGATTGTTTTCGGTCTTACCATCACCCTGCTGATCTTCATTGTTCCCCAGATTGTCAGCAACATCCGGGAAATCTCCCGGCGGGTGCCGGAATACATCCGTTTCAGCGAGCAGATGATTGCTCAGTGGTCTGAGGATCTCAGCCGGGTCCGGATCGAAAATTTTGCCGGGTATGTCCAGGAGAATGTGCGCCGGTACTTCACCTGGTTTGAAGAATACACCAGTCATCTCTTAAGCGATGTGGTCAGCAGTGCCCTGGCCTTCACCACAGGAGTTCTCAATGTTCTTCTGGGATTTGTGATTTCCGTATATCTGCTGGCGGATAAGGAGTCCTTCCGGCGGGTGGCCGGCCGGGTGGTCTGTTCCCTGTTTTCCCCCGGCCGGGCCCGGTCCATCCAGGAGTTTTTCGCCGAGGCGGACCACCTGTTTTCCCGCTACATTGTGGGAAAATCCCTGGACTCCCTGATTATCGGGATCCTGTGTTTCATAGGCCTGAACGTACTGAATGTCCGGTACGCCCTTTTGCTGAGCGCCATTGTGGGGGTCACCAACATGATTCCCTATTTTGGACCGTTTATCGGGATGGTCCCGGCGGGGATTCTGACCCTGTTTGACAGCCCCGGAAAAGCCTTGTGGGCCGTACTTTTCATTCTGGCCCTGCAGCAGTTTGACGGACTGGTGCTGGGACCAAGAATCCTGGGCAACAGTGTGGGACTTCCGCCCTTCTGGATCATTTTTTCCATCATTGTGGGAGGGAAACTGGCCGGCGTCATGGGCATGCTGCTGGGGGTACCGGTTTTCGGGGTGGTCTGGATCCTGATGCGGAGGGTTTCCGACCGGATGATCGATTCCCAGAACCGCCGCGAGGAAAGCTGCGGGATAAATATCAGGAATGAATGATTCTTTTGCCGTTCCTCCGGGAGCGGCT
>JAXGWN010000183.1:0-4442 GCA_040773285.1 Bacillota bacterium | reverse complement strand
TGTCCGGGACGGACTGAAACCGGTTCACCGCCGTATTCTGTATTCAATGTTTGAAACCGGAATGACAGCGGACAAACCCCACAAAAAATCCGCATGGGTGGTGGGTGACGTTCTGGCCAAGTACCATCCCCACGGGGACTCGGCGGTATACGATACCATGGTCCGGATGGCCCAGGACTTTGCTTTCCGGTATCCCCTGGTGGACGGGCACGGAAACTTTGGTTCAGTGGATGGTGACTCTGCTGCCGCCATGCGGTATACCGAGGCCAGGATGTCCCGTCTGGCCATGGAGATGCTGCAGGACATCAATAAGGACACGGTGGATTACACCCTGAACTATGATGAAAGTCTGCAGGAGCCGGCGGTTCTTCCTGCCCGCTTTCCCAATCTTCTGGTAAACGGATCCGCCGGGATCGCTGTGGGAATGGCCACCAATATCCCCCCCCACAATTTGGGGGAGGTAATTGAGGGGGTCAAGGCCCAGATTGACAATCCGGATATAACCATAAAGGAACTGATGCACTTCGTAAAAGGACCTGATTTCCCCACCGCGGGCATCATTATGGGGAAAGACGGAATCCGCAGTGCCTATACCACTGGCCGTGGATCCGTGAGAGTCCGGGCGAAAACCACTGTGGAGCATATGAAAAACGGTAAGGATCGTCTCATTGTCCATGAGATTCCCTACCAGGTGAACAAGGCCCGCCTGATTGAAAAGATTGCCGATCTTGTGCGGGAAAAAAAGGTAGATGGCATCACGGACCTCCGGGATGAATCGGACCGCAAAGGAATGCGGATCGTGATCGAACTGAGAAAAGACGTGGTTCCGGAGATTCTTCTGAACCAGCTGTACAAGCATACCCAGATGCAGGATTCCTTCAGCATTATCATGCTGGCCATCGTCAATGGCCGTCCGGAAGTGCTGAACTTAAAACAGATGATCGGGCATTACATTGAACACCAGAAAGAAGTGTTCAGCCGCAGAGTCCGGTTTGATCTCAACAAGGCGGAGGAACGGGCCCACATTGTGGAAGGGCTGCGGATCGCCCTTAATAATATTGAAACCATTATCCGGATCATCCGGGGTTCCGGGAATTCAGAGGAGGCCAAACTGGCCCTGATGGACCAGGTGGGGCTCAGCGAACTGCAGGCCAAGGCTATTCTGGATATGCGTCTGGCCCGGCTGACTGCTCTGGAACGGGACAAGCTGGAAGATGAATACAAGGACCTGATGGAGAAGATCGCCGAATACAAGGCGATTCTGGCGGATCAGGGCCGTCTGATGACTCTCATTAAAGAGGAACTGGACCGGGTGAGTCAGAAGTATGGCAACTGCCGCCGCAGCGCTATTGTGGCCGATGAGGGAGATCTGGAAATTGAGGACCTGATCGCCGAGGAGGATGCGGTAATTACCATCACCCACAGCGGTTACATCAAGCGTCTGCCGGCGGATACCTACCGCTGCCAGAAGCGGGGTGGCAAGGGCGTTAAAGCCCTCAGCAAGAAGGATGAGGACTTCGTCAAGCACCTGTTCATCACCACCACCCATCACTATCTGATGTTCTTTACCAATACCGGCCGGGTTCTCCGGCTGAAGGTTCACGCCCTGCCGGAGGCCAGCCGGACCGCCAAGGGTTCCGCCATCGTGAATCTTCTGAATCTGCAGGAGAAGGAGTCCATTACTGCGGTAATTCCGGTGAAGGAATACGATCCGGAATGGTTCCTGCTGACGGCGACCCGTCAGGGGATTGTCAAGAAGACCTCCCTGCAGGCCTACGATACCCCCCGGAGGGATGGTATCATTGCCCTGACTCTGGACGAAGGGGATGAACTGATCAGTGTTATGCTGACCGATGGCAATCAGGAAATCATAATGGGTACCAGGGGCGGGCTCTCCATTCGCTTCCATGAGTCGGAAGTCCGGGAAATGGGCCGGACTGCCCGGGGCGTTAAAGGCATTAATCTGCAGCGGGCCGATGAAGTGGTGGGAGCCGATATCGTACGGGATGGCGCCCAGCTGCTGGTGGTATGCGCCAATGGATATGGAAAACGTACCGACCTCAGTGAATACCGGGCTCAGTCCAGGGCAGGAAAAGGGATCCTGACCATCAAGCCGTCGGAAAGAAATGGTGATGTGGTTTCCCTGATGGTGGTCACGGAGGGCGACGACCTGATGCTGATTTCCCGGGAAGGCCTGATCATCCGGGAACCTGTAACCGATATCTCCAACATAGGACGGGTTACCCAGGGGGTTACCGTGATGAACATGGAAGCCGATGATCAGGTGGTGGCTGTGGCCAAGGTGGCCACCAAGGAAGAAGACTAGAGGAGGGCGCAATGCTGGATCCGAAATACGTCCGGGCCAATCCGGAGGCAGTGGCAGAAAATCTGAGAAGACGGGGAACCGATCTGAATCTGGATGAGTTCCTGAGCCTGGATGCCAGAAGACGGGATCTTCTGGTGCTGGTGGAGGAGAAAAAACAGGTCCGCAATCAGGTTTCCAAAGAGATTGGGGCCCAGAAGAAAGCAGGAAAGGACCCGGCGGAGGCCATGGAGAATATGCGTCTGCTGGGAGATGAGATACAGGAAACCGACAGGGAAGTAAGGCAGCTGGAGGAACAGATTGAGTCAATCCTGCTTTCCCTGCCCAATATGCTCCATGAGTCTGTTCCGGAAGGAGAATCGGATGCGGACAACCCGGAGGTCCGCCGCTGGGGAGACATCCCGGAGTTTTCCTATGAGCCCAGGGCACACTGGGAACTGGGGGAGTCTCTGGACATTATTGACTCCCAGCGGGCCGGCAAGGTGTCCGGAGCCCGGTTTACCTACATGAAAGGAGACGGGGCCAGACTGGAGCGGGCACTTATGAATTTCATGCTGGATCTCCATGCCGGACAGGGGTACACGGAAATCGTCCCCCCTTTCCTGGTGAACGCAGACAGTATGAGAGGGACCGGCCAGCTTCCCAAGTTTGCCGAGGACATGTTCCACATTGAAAATACGGAACTGTATCTGATACCCACTGCGGAGGTCCCCCTGACCAACATGCTGGGAGGAGAGATTCTGGACAATCAGATGCTCCCCTATAATATTACCGCTTACAGCCCCTGCTTCCGGGCTGAGGCGGGTTCCGCCGGGCGGGATACCCGGGGACTGATCCGACAGCACCAGTTCAACAAGGTGGAAATGGTGAAATTTGTCCGTCCGGAGGAATCCTACCAGGAACTGGAAAATCTGGTAAACCACGCAGCAGAAATCCTGGAACTGCTGGAACTCCCTTATCGGGTGGTTACCCTGTGTACCAGGGACGTGGGCTTTTCCTCCGCCAAGACCTATGATCTGGAGGTCTGGCTGCCCCAGTATGGCGGCTTCCGGGAGATTTCCTCCTGTTCCAACTTTGAGGATTTCCAGGCCCGCCGGGCCAATATCCGCTTCCGCCGGGAGCCCAAGGGAAAAGCAGAATATCTGCATACCCTGAACGGGTCCGGGCTGGCCATTGGCCGTACGGTGGCAGCGATTCTGGAAAACTATCAGCAGGCCGATGGAACCATCCGGGGTCCCCGGGTGCTGGTCCCCTATATGGGGGGAAAAGAAACCATCGGAAGTTAATACCTTACAATTGACAAGCCTATTTTGGCAATGTTATAATCTGTTTTGCACGACGCGGCAGTCGTGGAGAGGAGAGGTGTCCGAGCGGTTTAAGGAGCTGGTCTTGAAAACCAGTGATACCGAAAGGTACCGTGGGTTCGAATCCCACCCTCTCCGCCAGAGGTGGAGAAGTACTCAAGTGGCTGAAGAGGCTCCCCTGCTAAGGGAGTAGGCCTATGAATAATGGGCGCGAGGGTTCAAATCCCTCCTTCTCCGCCAAAATTTTTTGGGCTTATGATGCGCCCATAGCTCAGCTGGATAGAGTGTCTGACTACGAATCAGAAGGTCGGGAGTTCAAGTCTCTCTGGGCGCGCCAACCTCGAAAACCTTGCGGGACAAGGGTTTCGGGGTTTTTTGTTGTCTAAATGCAGGAGAATGAAAGACGGTTAAAATGGTCTCTGGTGTGCGAGTGGTGTGCGAGAATTATCTTTCATAGAAAAAAGACTCCCTCAGGAGTCTTAATAGATCATACGGCGCATCGTATCGGAGGCGCTCTGTTTCAACTGACGGGAGTGTCAATAATTTTGTGTAAACTCTCTTGTAGTGGTCGCTCCGGTTAAGTCCTTCCTTGAAATCATCTGCAAGAAGGGGCTCGGGTTGCCAAGTGGGGTTCCGGGAATAACAGATCCGGACTCCAGATCATCCCGGTATTACCCGTATTTGCTCTGTCGGCTCTAATGCCAAAATGACCATCACCAGAACCTGTCTGAATGCTGGATGGTCAGGTCTTATTCGAAGAGTTGACTCAGCTCATAGTGGACTTTGCTGAAACCATGTTGCCGGCGTCCTTCGCT
>JAXGWN010000182.1:0-4453 GCA_040773285.1 Bacillota bacterium | reverse complement strand
CCTTCATGCCATAAGGATCCAGTCCGTTGGTCGGCTCATCCAGGATGATCAGGTCGGGATCGTTCAGAAAGGCCCTTCCGATGGCCAGCCTCTGCTTCATCCCCAGGGAATACTCTCTGACCTTTTTATCTGCAGCCCATTCCATTTCAACAATACCAAGAACTGTATCCACTCTCCGGACAGCCTTTTCCCCATACAGTCCTGCCATCAGTTGAAAGTTTTTCCTGCCGGAAAGATTTTCATAAAATGCCGGGAATTCAATCATGGCACCAACACACTTCTGTCCTCCATTCATGTCCCGGTGGATCAGCTGATCCCTGATGAAAATATTTCCCGAGGTGGGGTTCAGAAACCCCAGGATCAGCTTTAAGGTCGTGGTCTTACCGGCACCATTGAGTCCCAGAAGACCATAGACATCACCTTCCCGGACCTTAAGATTCACATCGCTCACGACAGGTCTTCCTCCGAATTCCTTATTGAGATCTACCGTTCGCAGTACATATTTGTTTTCCATAGCAACCTCCCTTTCACATACGGCTTTATGGTGACAAGTATATACCGGCACTCTTTATGGAACCTTAAGCGAACCTTTAGATTTCATATGTTTTTCCGGATACGGACCCGTTTACTACAAAACCCCTCCCACCAGGACAACAGAATGACTCACAGTTCCTCCGGACACCGGGGACACATGCAAAGACTACTCCTCAGCGTTCATGATCTCCTGCCTGAGGATCCTGTAAAACCGGGCCCTGGCATATTTTTCCATCCAGGGAGTGTGCCCGCAATTATGCAGGCAATAGAATTTATATCCGGGGATCAGTTTATCCAGAGATGCCCTGATTCCCCACGCCGGATGCGAATCATAATCACCATGAATCACTGTAACCGGACACCGGATGCTGTTTCCCATTTCAAACAGAAGCCCTCTTTTCCTCATCTCCAGAACTTCAGGCCAGACCCGGGCGTATACCTCGTAACTGAAAAGCCGGGCATCGGCCTGGAGTTCCAGAGGCGCATAACTGTCAGCCTTTTCCATGAGCGCCCCATACCGCGCAAACATCCTGTCCGGATTCCCTCTCCGGGGACTGGAGAAAAAGAGCCGGATTCTCTCCAGTTCCTCCTGTTCCCCGGCTGTCAGTCTGGATTCACGGTTCTCATGTATTCCATCTGCATGAAATTCCTCCAGGGGGCCGCTGGAAACCAGTATGATCTTCCTGACCAGTACCGGGTATCGCGCGGCAAAAATATACACCAGCATTGCTCCCCAGGAGTGACCGATCAGAGTGGCCGGGCCCTTCACATTCTTTTCCAGGGTATCCAGGATCTGATTCAGTTGCCCTTCAACAGTCCGTTCCGTCAGGAGAGGTTCCAGAACGCCACAGTACTCTGATATTTCGTCACATACGGGCCGGACACTGCCTATGGCTCCGGGCCCGCCATGAATCACCGCCACCCTGTAATCCTGTTTTCCATATTTTCTCAGACTCACCCCAGGCCTTCCTTTCTATTCCAGTCAAGGATACAATCCGGAACAGTGACCAAACCAATCATGTTCTAAGCATATTCCGGTTGCTGATTTTGTAACCGGGTCCGCCAATCCTGTCCGGGACGCACCGGCTATCTGCCTTTTACGATAAAAATAATATACCAAAAGGAAACAGTGAGGCAAGTTTCCCGCGGTGGGGGTAAGAGTCCCCCTGGAAGCCCGCCGATACATTTCTTACTTAGAGAATCAATTGATTCCGGCCAGAATGCGCTTTTCAAATTATCCATACAAGCATCCCATAGTTTTTGTCCGGACCGGGATTCGATCTCTGGCTATCGTAGCAGCTGGTTTCAGATGCAAACATCTCCAATCATACCTGCCTCATTAAACGTGTGTATGACTGCCTATGCACAAAAATTCTCCCCATAAAGCAGCAGTTTATTCACTGTCTACTTTATGGGGAGAATATAAAAAAGAGGGTCTTTCTCAGTTGGCCACTTATTTCGAACTGATATTACGGGAATAATCTCAGGTTCTCCCCGGCAACTCTGCGGTCCGGTCAGAGATAATTATCCAGAGTCTGAGGGTTCCGGCAACTGATATTGAAACTTATATCCCCATGGTTCCAGCAGAGCTGTCCCTTCTGTTTCATTCTCCAGAACGGTTGCCCCGGAACACAACCCGGTCTCTGCCGGAGTACTTGGCCTGGTACAATGCCCTGTCCGCCATTTCAAACAGAGTGTCATAGGTTGAACCGTTCTCCGGTACGCTGGAGGCAACCCCTATGCTTACGGTTACGTATTCGCTGACTTCAGACTTTCCGTGGGGAATTTTCCTGTCCCGTATCCTGGACCGCAGCATCTCTGCAATTCTTACTGCCTCATCCATTTCCGTATCGGTCAGCAGCACCACAAACTCTTCACCGCCATAGCGGGCCACCAGGTCCGATGACCGGGTCAGGGAACTCCTGAGGACCCCTGCAATGGCAACCAGACACTCATCACCAGCCAGATGCCCATACAGGTCATTGAACTGTTTGAAAAAATCGATATCCAGCAGAAGAAGAGACATGGGCCGCTGATATCTGGCACACCGGTTCCACTCCGCCTCTGCCTGACAGGCGTATTTCCGTCTGTTCCAGAGGCCGGTCAGGGGGTCCCTGTTGGAGAGCTGCTCCAGGGCGCTGTTGGCGACTTCCAGTTCGGATTTCTGCTGTTCTATTTTTATGTGGGACTCTTCCAGTTCCCTGGTCCTCTGCAGCACCAGTTCGTCGAGATGGATATTCATCTCCTTCAGCTGTCCACTGAGTACCTCTTCCTGTTCCAGAGAGTCAGAGAAGTTTCGGGCCAGCAGTAAGGATATTGAGAATGCAAAAATAAACTGGCCGGCAGAGCTGAGGTTCCCGGTCCGGACCAGATTTCGCAGTGAGGCCGGATCCCCATCGTTCAGCCATATGCTCAGGAAAACAATGTCATGCAGACTGCTGAACAGAAGTGCAAGTGCCCCGAATGCCACATACCAGCTGCCCTTTTCTTTCCTGGCCGTAAGTCTCACAAGGCCCGTCATAACATAGAGTATGGTCAGCACGGTCCAGATCTGGTAAACAGGATTAAATGGGGTGAAGACTCTGGCCGGGCTGAGAAGAACCAGAAGGCCAAAACCCGATCCTATAATCTGTGCCGTTCTTATGACTTTCCCATGAAAATACCCTGGATACATGGAAAGAAAGAACATCAGGATGAGGGGCACTCCCAGATAATATGACAATGTCTGAATTTTATGGGCAATCTCCCAACTGAAATCCGGGAACAGGAAGGAAAAAAACGCTGCCCCACCAGCAATGTCCGGATTCCCACCAGAACAGAAAACAGACCAAAATACAAGGAGGACCTGTTTTTCTTCCTGAAAATATAAAGTGCCAGATGGTAGAATCCGATGGTTACCAGACTGCCGAAAAGAATCAGTTCCCTGGCCAGGCTCCCGGTCTGCAGACGGAGGATATTCTCCTCGCTGCCCAGCTGAATGGGCTCCAGCATTCCACCACTGCGGTGGTGGAAATTGGATACATTTATAAGAATCTCATTCACTCCAGCCCGGGATTCAAAGAGGACAATCTGAGGCATGTACCGGGGATCTGAGTCCTCCAAATTTTTCCCCACCGTACCGGCCCCGGCCACCAGTTCTCCATTCACAAACATTTCATATGCCGTATGAACTCTGGGTACAAGAAAAGCCAGCCGGGTCTCCTGTGGTATCAGGATCTGCAGCCGGTAGGCGGCAGTGCCGTATCCGGATTGTTCCGGATTCCCGGAGAATTTATTCCAGGAACCCGGAACCTGAATATAAGCCCTGTCTCCGGCAGTTTCTGCCTCTCCGGGCAGCACATGCCGGTTCCAGAAAAACTCCCACTGCCCTTCCAGAGCAACGATATCCTGATCCAGCCGGACTCCGGTCAGATCCAGCACTCCTGATTCAGCGTTCACCTTTGCCCGGGGGCTCCGGTCCACGGAGCAGCCGGTAAAATACAGTACCAGTAACAGTCCAGCCACAATAAGCAGTTTAAATTTCCTGATCCATTTCATCGTATAGGTATCCTTTCCTGCTATCACCTGATTCATTTGAACCGGCAGGCAGACGCCGGAATGCCTTTAGTCCATCGGCACAATCGGCACCTGCGTTAACCGCAGCAGACAATATACTCCCGAATGGTTATCTTTACCTGGAGAAGCAGAATTGCTCTGACAGTTCCGGGGGTCTCAGCCATTGGCACCAGGAATCCGTGATCCTGAAAAGGAAATGGTGTATAATTTGAAAAAAGGAAGGAGAAACAGAATGAATAAGACTTTTAAAGGCCTTGTTATGGGGATTGTCATCGGGGCAGTCCTTATGCTTTCCACTTCCCTGTACGCCAGTACCGTCACCCGGTTTATCCTGGTGAACGCCCAGTATCCCATCCTGGTGGAT
>JAXGWN010000181.1:0-4498 GCA_040773285.1 Bacillota bacterium | reverse complement strand
TGATTGCCAGTGGCGGGATCGATCTGTCGGTGGGCAATCTGGCGGCTCTCAGCGGAGTGGTGATGGCGGTTCTGATGAAGGCAGGCCTGGGAGTTCCCGCTGCTGTGGCAGCCGGGTTTTTTGTGGCCATCCTGGCTGGCCTGGCGAACGGTGCAGTCATATCCCTGCTGGGGATCAACCCCTTTATAACGACTCTGGCCACCATGTCCCTGACCCGGGGCGTGGCCCTGATCCTTACCGGAGGAGTTTCCATTTATGGGTTTCCGGCCTCCTTCAAGTTCTGGGGGTCCGGCTCTGTGTGGGGAGTGAATCCGGCCATCCTGATCGCCTGGATTCTGGCAGCCATGGGAATGGTTCTCATGGGCCGGACCGTATGGGGGAAATACTCTCTTGCCCTGGGAGGGAACGCTGAGGCGCTGCGCCGGTCCGGAGCCAATGTCAGTGCCTACAGGATCAGTATTTACTGTTTTTCAGCATTCTGCGCCGCCTGCGCCGGCCTGGTGATGACGGCCAGACTGAATTCTGCCGCACCCCTGGCCGGAGCTGGCTACGAGATGGATGCCATTGCTGCGGTGGTTCTGGGGGGAGCCAGTATGAAAGGGGGAAGGGCGTCGGTCTTCGGCACCTTCGTGGCCTGTATCGTCATGGGCGTCATCCGGAACGGACTCACCATGCTGGCGGTTCCGGTCTATTATCAGCAGATCTTTACCGGACTGGTGATACTATCCGCGGTCATCCTTTCTGAGTTCCGGGGAAGTCAGGGAGAGGCAGTTTTATGAGAAAACAGATTCTGGTGGAAACAGCCCTGATGGGAGCCGGAACGCCCGGCATAGCCCCGGGGGAACTCCGGGACCTGTGGTCTGCAGGAACTGGGGATGCTTCCGGTGCCCTGCTGGTCTGGCGGGCAGACGGTACCGACAGAAGAGGCGGAATGGAGGAGTTCCTGGCCTTCCGGAATACCGGAACCTGGAGCAGGATCCGGGCCGGCTCGTCCCGCCGACCTGAAAACGGATATTACACCGCCGGTGCCCTGCTGGAAATGGGCCGGGCCACGGAACTGGTGGTAACGGCAGGAATCGGAGGAATGATCGGTGAGAATATCTCCGGGGATCTCCCGGCCATCTGCAGGGCGGAAAGTTCCCTGGTCTGCGCCGGATTCAAGGATATGGTGGATGCGGAAGGCAGTCTGAACTACCTGCGGGAGAGGGGGATTCCGGTCTGCGGATTGTGGCAGAACACGTACAATGGTTTTCTGTTCCGGCGGCCGACGGTCCGGCTGAACGGTGAGTTCCGGCCGGCCGGAGATGGGACGATTGGTGAGCAGACGATGCCCCGGGTTCTGTTCGTACCGGTACCGGTATCTGAGAGGCTGGAAGCAGCGCACTGGCTGGACCTTGGCTTTCAGGAGGCCAAGGCGGCAGCTGCTGCCGGGAAGGACTTCCACCCGGAGTTCAACCGGTCCCTGGAGCGTATGAGCCAGGGGAAGAGCAGTATTCTTCAGATTATGAGCCTGATCAGAAACATTGAAGTTGCAGACAGCATGGTCAGGGATAGAGAGGAAGGCAGAGATGAACGTTGTGAAGGACGAAATGACCCCGATTCAACGGGCGGAAGCAATCAGAAACGGGAAGGATTATGACCGGATACCCTGCAGCCCCATGGTGGCGGAGCAGGCCATCTGGTCCACAGGGATCACCGTGGAGGAGTATCTTTTCAGTCCCGCTCTGGCAGCGCAGGCCCAGGCCCGGGCCTTTGAACACTTTGGGTATGACAGCGTCAGCGTCAGTCCTGACCATCACGGATTTGCAGAAGCCATGGGCTGCACCTTTGATTATTTGCCGGATGAGAGACCCCGGATAAAAACCCACTGTCTGAACAGCCCCGCAGATATCTATGCTCTGGAACCGGTGAATCCACGGACAGCGGGGAGACTGAAACTGTGTCTGGAGGCAGTGGACAGGCTGCAGACTCTGGTGGGAGACCGGGTAAAAGTGGGAAGCGGAATGGGCGGTCCCCTTACCTGTGCCTCTTTCATGCTGGGGCCGGACAGGCTTCTGCGGTCTATGAGAAAGGAACCGGAGGCGGTTCACCGCCTGATGGAGATCAACACAAGGAACCTTATAAATTACATGGAAGCCTGCAACGAACACGGGGTTGGCTGCAGCGTTGGGGATTCCTTCGCATCCTGTTCCATTATAAGCCCCGCTTATTTCAGGGAATTCGTGAAGCCCTATTTGAAGCGGATTGCCGACTGGCAGATCCGGCACCGGGGTTCTGCCGGCAACCTGCATATCTGTGGAGACAGCCGGGCGAACTGGGAGGACATGGCCCAGCTGGGGTTTTCCTCTGTGAGCCTGGACAATGCCATGGACCTCGGGGAGGCCAAAGAGATTCTGGGTCCCCACGTGGCGCTCAAGGGAAATGTGAAACCGGTGGAGACCATGCTGTACGGCACGGTGGAGGATGTTATGAAAGAATCCCGGGAATGTATAGAAAAATGCATGGACACTCCCCGGCGATTCACCCTGAGCAGCGGGTGCACCCTGCCGGTCCGGACTCCGGTGGAAAATGTAGAGGCAATGCTCAATGCAGCCAGAATCTGGGGGAGGCCAAAAAGTGATGGACGAAAGTAAGACTTTTTCGGTTCTTGGCTGTGGTACCGCAACAGTGGACGTTCTCCTGTCCTGCGATTATCTTCCAGGCCCGGATCAGTTTGAAATGATCAGAAGCCGTAAAGTGGTGCCAGGCGGGAGTTGTGCCAATATGCTGGTGACCCTGGCCCGATTGGGGGCCCGGGCAGGACAGCTGGCCAGGATCGGAGATGATTCCTACGGACGTCTGTTCTGCAGGGATCTGCAGGAGATGTCTGTGGACACCTCCCGGCTGATTACCGTGCCCGGCGGCAGCACCATGCACACCTATATTTTTGCCACCGGGTCCGGGGAACATGCCATTTATGCCGACATGGGGGACACGATCATGTCTCTGACCCCGGATGAACTTCCCGGGGACATCCTGGAAGGGACCGATCTTTTCTATGCCGATCTGTTCCCGGCGCCTCCTGCCATTCATCTGGCCGGACTCTGCAGAAAAAAAGGCATCCCGGTGGTGTTCAATCTGCAGTGTCCGGTACCCATTATGGAAAAAATCGGGGTCAGCCGCGGCGAGATTCTTGAGATGCTTTCCCTGGCGGATCTTTTCATTTCAGGACGGGAGGGGTACCGGAGCCTCACCGGAACCGGAGATCCCCGGGAGGCTGTGGCTGTTCTTCGGAAGTCTGTGGATCCTGCCCTGGGTTTTGTCTGTACAGCAGGGGAAGAAGGGGCCATCTGGCTGGCAGAAGGACAATGGGAACACTGTCCCTCCTATCCGGTGGAGATACGGGATACAACCGGGGCAGGGGACAGTTTTCTGGGCGCCCTGATCTGGTCGTATATGGCCTGTGGGGAGTCCCGCAGAGAGGCTCTGAAATTTGCCTCTGCTGCGGCCGCCCTGAAATGCACCCAGGAAGGCCCCCGGCTTCAGGGAGGAATCACCGGGATCCGGGATCTGCAGAAACGATATGCATCCCGGGTCTGTGATTGATAAATAATTCAGAACAGGAGAAAGAAAGATGAAAAAGGGAATTTCTGTATTGCTGCTGGTATGTTTCTGCATTGCCCTGGCAGGGGGATGCTCCGGTCAGGCGGAGGCTTTGCCGGAGGAACCATCCGCCGGGGAACCCGCCGGTCCGGCCGAAACACCGGAAACGGACGGGGTACCGGAGAACGAACTGCTTATGGAGGCGGAGAACAGAATGCTGGAGGCACTGTCACCGCTTCCCGAGATGGGGAATGGAGAAAAAATCGGCGCCATCGCCTTCAGTATGACCAACCCCTTCTGGGTTACGGTGGAAGACGGGTATCATGCAGCGGCTGAACAGTACGGTGTTACCGTGGATGTGGTGGCATCCCCCAATGAGGCGGATGAAAACGGCCAGGCAGAAGCGTTCGATACCATGCTGGCCCAGGATTACCAGGCGTTTGCCATTTCGGCCATGACACCCTTCAATCTGGTTCCTTCCGTTGCCCGGGCCAATGAAAAAGGCATTAAAGTGGTAGCTGTAGGGACCAACATCGACATGGATGCGGCCAGGGACGCCAACGCGGCAGTGGAAGCCTTTGTCACCTCGGATTTCCGGGAGCAGGGCAAAATGGGCGCTGCCTATATCATGGAGAAAATCGGCGGCTCCGGAAATGTGGCCGTAATTGAAGGACAGGCCGGTTCCGACAACAGCACCCAGAGAAAAGAAGGTGCTGTGGAAGGGTTCGAGGAAAACGGAGGGACCGTGGTGGCCGTGGAGGCAGCCGACTGGGATGCCCAGAAGGCGTACGATATTGCCACCAATCTGATGCAGGCCAATCCTGACCTGAAAGGGATTATGTGTGCCAATGATGAGATGGCCCTGGGGGTGGTGGAAGCACTGAAGGCCCTCAACAAAAAAGACCAGGTTGTGGTG
>JAXGWN010000180.1:0-4506 GCA_040773285.1 Bacillota bacterium | reverse complement strand
ATCATCTGGGCCGGCATCAATGTGATTCTGGCGGTGAGCCTGAATCTGGTGGTGGGATTCACCGGACAGCTGGCTCTGGGCCATGCTGGCTTCATGGCAGTGGGAGCCTACGTGTCCACGGTTCTTACAATGAATTTTGGCCTGCCCTTTCCGGTCGCCATTCTTCTGGGCGCTCTGGCTGCCCTGGTGATGGGAATTCTGATCGGGCTTCCCACGCTCCGCCTGCGGGGCGACTATCTGGCCATTGCCACCCTTGGCTTTGGAGAGATTATCCGGGGCCTTCTGGTGAACATTGAGTATGTGGGAGGAGCCGCCGGAATCAATGGAATCCCCATGAAAACCAACTGGACCTGGGTGTATCTGATGGCGGTGATCACCATTATCATCATCCGGAATATGATTACTTCCCGGCAGGGAAGAGCCTGTATCACCATCCGTGATGATGAGGTGGCTGCAGAACTGATGGGAATTGACACCACCTATTACAAAACCCTGGCCTTCAGCCTGGGGGCATTTTTTGCCGGTGTGGCAGGGGCTCTGTATGCCCACTATTTCTTTATGATCCAGCCGGCGACCTTTGCCCTGCAGAAGTCCTTTGATGCCCTGGTGATTGTGGTGCTGGGAGGACTGGGTTCCATTACCGGATCGGTTCTGGCTGCCCTGGGGGTCACTTTCATGAACGCGGCTCTGATTCAGCTGGGAGCTTTCCGTATGGTGATATACTCCCTGCTGCTGATTGCTGTTATGATCTTCCGGCCTCAGGGGCTTATGGGGAATAAAGAGTTTTCCCTGTCGGTTCTGGACCGGGTGATTCCCCGGAAAGGAGGAAAAGGCCATGCTGCAGACAAGACAGATCACTAAGAAGTTTGGCGGTCTGGCGGCCGTTTCCGAGTTTCACATAGAGATTGGCAAGTCGGAACTGATTGGTCTTATCGGACCCAACGGAGCCGGGAAAACCACGGCGTTTAATCTGCTGACCGGTGTGTACACCCCCACCTCCGGGGAAATGATCTTCATCGGAGAAGATATCACCGGACTGAAACCCTATAAAATAACCGGGAAGGGGATTGCCCGCACCTTCCAGAACATCCGTCTGTTTAAGTCCATGACGGTACTGGAAAATGTGAAGGCCGGTTTTCACCATCATAAGTGGTATGGACTGTTCAGTTCCTTTTTCCATACGGCCAAATATCACCAGATTGAGGAGCAGATGGATCGTGAGGCTGAGGAACTTCTGAAAATTTTTGATCTGGATCACAAGAAAGAGGAACTGGCCCGGAATCTGCCCTATGGGGAACAGAGACGTCTGGAGATTGTCCGGGCCCTGGCTGCCCGGCCCAAGCTTTTGCTTCTGGATGAGCCGGCAGCCGGAATGAATCCCCATGAAACCCAGGACCTGATGAACCTGATCCGCAGCATCCGGGACCGGTTCGACCTCACCATTCTTCTGATCGAGCACGACATGTCCCTGGTTATGGGGATCTGCGAACGGATTTATGTGCTGGACTACGGTAAGATCATTGCCGAGGGAACTCCGGAGGCAATCCGGAAAAATCCCAGGGTCATTGAGGCCTATCTGGGAGAGGAGGCCGGCAATGCTTAAGATAGAAAATCTGAATGTGTTCTACGGGGCCATTCATGCCCTGAAGGGTTTGGATCTGGAAGTGCAGGAAGGGGAGATCGTGACCCTGATCGGTGCCAATGGCGCCGGAAAGACCACGGTCCTCAACACCATCTCCGGACTGATCCGTCCCCGGGAGGGGCAGGTATTGTACCAGGGGCAGAGCCTCAATACGGTGGCACCCCAGGAGATCGTCCGGATGGGGCTTTCCCATGTGCCGGAGGGACGCCGGGTTTTTGCCAATCTGACTGTACGGGACAACCTGGAACTGGGGGCCTATCTGGAAAAGGATTCCAAGAAGATCGTTGCCAGTCTGGAGCGGGTGTACAGCCGGTTTCCCAGACTTAAGGAGCGGACCGGACAGTATGCCGGGACGCTTTCCGGCGGGGAACAACAGATGCTGGCCATGGGACGGGCCCTGATGATGCACCCTAAACTGTTGCTGCTGGATGAACCCTCCATGGGACTGGCTCCCCTGCTGGTGCGGGAGATCTTCTCCATCATTGGGGATATCAAGGAAAGCGGTACTACCATCCTGCTGGTGGAACAGAACGCCCATATGGCTCTTTCGGTGGCAGACCGGGCCTATGTGCTGGAAACCGGAAAAGTGGTCAGTTGCGGCAGAGCCTCTGATCTGGCTGCCAGCGATGAGGTAAAAAAAGCATATCTGGGTGGTTAGCCTGGAAAAGCTCCTTTCATTTGACGAAAGGAGCTTTCGTATTTATAGTAAAAGTCAGGTGGGAATACAAAAAAATCAGCCATGGAAACGGCCGCCCGGATATGGGGCTTTCCAAAGACCGCCGGAGCGGCAAGGAGACGATATGATGCAAAACTTATTACGCAGTATACCCAAAATGGATGCTCTGCTACTGACCCCCCGGGGGATCCGGTGGGCTGAGGAGTATGGCCGAAGCCAGGTTTTGGAGGCTTTCCGCCAGACCACTCACCAGGTCCGGGAGGAGATGCTGGCCGGTTCTTTCCCTGAAGGGGAAGAACCGGAAAACCGGGTGCTGAACATGGCTTCCGGAGTCCTGCAGGGGTGGCAGCAGATGAACTTCCGGCAGGTGATCAATGCCACAGGAATTGTGCTGCATACAAACCTGGGCCGGGCAGTGCTGCCGGAGAAGGCCTGCCAGGCCATTCTGGTGGCCGCTTCCGGGTACAGCAATCTGGAACTGGAACTGGAGACCGGAAAACGGGGCTCCCGATACAGCCATGTGATCCGCCTTCTGCAGGAACTTACAGGCTGCGAGGACGCCATGGTGGTGAATAACAATGCAGCAGCAGTTCTGTTGGCTCTGGATACCCTGGCCCGGGGTGGTGAAACCGTGGTATCCCGGGGAGAACTGGTGGAGATCGGGGGCTCCTTCCGGGTTCCTGAAGTGATGAAGGCCGGCGGAACCCGCCTGGTGGAGGTGGGAACCACCAACAAGACCCATCTTAGGGACTATGAGGAGGTGCTGGGGCCCGAGACCAGAGCCATCCTGAAGGTACATACCAGCAATTACCGGGTTCTGGGCTTCTGTCAGACGGTTCCAACGGAAGAACTGGTTGAACTGGGGCACAGGTCGGAGATACCTGTCATTGAGGATTTGGGCAGTGGTTTTCTGGCGGACCTGAGCGCCGTGGGCATCACCGATGAGCCCCGGGTACAGGACGTGGTAAAAAAAGGTGTGGATGTGATCACTTTCAGCGGGGATAAGCTGCTGGGGGGACCCCAGGCGGGGATCATTATTGGTAAGAAGGAATACCTGGAACGGATGCGGAAGAATCAGCTGACCCGGGCGCTGCGTATCGATAAGCTGAGCATTGCGGCTCTGGAGGCTACTCTGAGCCAGTACCGGGATATGGAGAGGGTCTGCCGGGACAATCCCACACTGGCCATGCTGTCAGTGTCCCAGGAGGAACTGGAGGCGAAGGCCCGGGAACTGGCAGACCTGCTGGGCTCTGCCCTGCCGGCCTTCAGTTTCGTCGTGGAACCGGACCGTTCCCAGGCGGGGGGAGGATCCCTTCCCCTGGTGGAATTGCCCACCTGGGTGGTGCGTATTCAGGGAGGGCCGGTTACCGAGGAAGAACTGTCCAGACGGCTCCGGGCAGGGAACCCGGCGGTAATGGGAAGAAAACAGAAAGAAACCCTGGTGCTGGATGTGCGCACTCTGAAACGGGAGGAGTTTCCTCTTCTGACCAGGGCGCTGATAAAGGCACTGGACGGGGAGGACCAATAGATGCAGTATGCCATTGTGGGTACCGCGGGACACGTGGACCATGGAAAAACAGAACTGACACGGGCGCTGACCGGTGTTATGACGGACCGTTTGCAGGAGGAGCAGCAGAGGGGGATTTCCATTAAACTGGGGTTTGCGCCCCTGGAGTTGCCGGACGGGCAGAGGGTTGGACTGGTGGACGTTCCGGGACACGAGCGGTTCATCCGCCAGATGCTGTCCGGGGCTGCCGGCATGGACCTGGTCCTTCTGATCATCGCAGCCGATGAGGGGGTTATGCCCCAGACACGGGAACATCTGGATATTCTGCGGCTGCTGCAGGTACACCGGGCCATCGTGGTGGTGACCAAAAAAGACCTGGTAGAGGAGGACTGGCTGGAACTGGTGATGGAGGAGATCCGGGAGACCCTGGAGGATACGGAGTACCGGGAGGCTCCCATGGTGGCGGTTTCCGCCATTACCGGAGAGGGGATCAGCGATTTGAGGAACCTTCTGATGGAGGAACTGGCCGGTCTCCCCGGGAGAGTTTCCTCCGGGAAGCCCCGTCTGCCGGTGGACCGGGTGTTTTCCATTACCGGCTTTGGCACCGTGGTGACAGGGACCCTGTGGTCAGGGACCATACGGCAGGGGGATTCCCTTATGATTATGCCGGATGGGATCCGT
>JAXGWN010000179.1:0-4518 GCA_040773285.1 Bacillota bacterium | reverse complement strand
ATGGGCTGGAAATATACTTCCAGTTCCCCGTACTCCACCGCCCGGTACAGATCGTTTTCAATCATCTTGTTCTGCCGGATCTGGGAGGTGCCCAGATCCCCGGGGGTCAGGATCACATGGGAGGACTTGGAAAGTTTGGCCTGGGAACGGGCCAGACTGACGGTGCTGACCAGAAAGTCGTGGTCAATCTCCGTATTGTTATCAAACAGAAAGCCTCCCAGGGTGAACTGCACCGACAGCTGATGCTGCTGCACGAAAAACGGCTTCGTGATGCTCTGAATGATCTGCACCACCTCCTGCTCCAGTTCCTCCCGGCCGGAGAAGCCCCGGAGAAACACCAGGAACTCATCCCCGCTGAAGCGGGCCACGTAGTCGGTGATCCGGGCCACCTCGATCCGTTTCTTCAGCCGTCTGGCCGTCTCAATCAGCACCTCATCCCCGATGTTGAATCCGTAGGTTTCATTGATTTTCTTGAATCCGTTGATGCTGGCCAGCAATATGGCATATTCCTCTGCCCGGTCTCCGGCCGCCTTGGTCTCCATGTTGTACATGAAATACTTCATGTTGGGAAGACCGGTCAGGGTATCAAAATAGGTCATCTGCCGCAGCCGCTCGATCATGCTGTTGAAGCTGGCGGCGGTCTGACCCAGTTCATCTGCCTGGCTGGCATCCGCCCGGACAAACAGGTCTCCGGAAGCCGCCCGCTCAAACACCTTTTTCATCCGCTGCAGTGGTCTGGTGAAGGTCCCCGCCAGCAGATAGATAAGAAAGGCCAGCACCACCAGCCCCAGATTGACCACCAGCAGCATCAGCCTGCCAAACTGGCGGATTTCCCGGTAGAGTTCCTGCTGGTCCACCCGGGTATACACCAGCATCTCCGGGGCACTTTCCATGCTGGTTGTGAAATAGAGGTTCCCGTCCCGGGACACCGGTTCCGCCCCGGACCCGCTCCCGGAAATGTCCTCCCATTCCGGTGCCGTTTCCATAAGCATGGCATCCTCAGGATGGATCAGATACCGGCCCTGGCTGTCCACCACATAAAGCGGTGCCGCCAGCCCGTTTTCATCCTGCAGAATCCGTGCGGCATGGCTGAGCCGTACGGTGGCACCCAGCCCGCCCAGGATCCGGTCCCCCACCAGAAGGGGCCCTCCCAGCACCGCCACCGGTTCTCCGGTGTCCCGGGAAACAGTCAGGGACAGGAGACGGACTTCCGGCTGGCTGGTGATCAGGTCCCACTGCTCCGGAGTGGAGTCGCTTACATCCCCTCCCAGAGTGCTGATTCTGGTGCCGTCCTCCAGCACCAGAAACACCTGCTCCAGTTCCTCCCCGTGCTGCTGCCGGAAAAACTCCAGCCTGGAAACCACCCCATAGGTGGCCGGCCAGCCGGGTCCGGGATTTCCCCCTGATGCTTCCTCAAGATTGAAGGCCAGCTGCCGGGTCAGAATACCAATGTCCCGCATCCTCTGCTCCATATAGCCGTCCACCAGCCGGGCCCTGGACTCCAGATGCATGGCCTCGTTCCGGTCGGCCATCCGGTAAAAGGGCCGCATGGCCATCTGTCCGGTCAGCAGAGTCACCAGCAGGCTGAAGACTCCCAGGGACACCAGGGTGGCCACCAGAATCTTTCTCCTGATACTTTTTCCAAGAAACCTCTTGAGAAATTCCATTATCGGTCGTCTCCTTGTTGCTGTGCGCTGCATCTCAGATCAGTCCCGGATTCTGGCCCCGAAGGGCACCAGGGCGAGAACCGCCAGTTTGTAATGCTGCATACCGAAAGGGATTCCCACTATGGTCAGCAGCAGAAAGGTTCCAAAAATCAGATGGGCCAGGCACAGTTCCCAGCCCAGCAGAAGAATCCACAGAATGTTCAGCAGAAGACCTCCCACCCCGAAATGGCCAGGATCCACTTCCCGGCCAAAGGGAGTCAGAACCAGGCCGGCCATTTTGAAGCACTGAAGCCCGAAGGGGATCCCCACAATGGTGAGACACACCAGGATCCCGGCCAGAAACCACAGTAATGCTGCCACCAGTCCCCCGGTCAGCAGCCAGATCAGATTTCCCAGACAGCTCATGCGTCCTTTAACTCCCTTTTCCCGGAGGCCGGACGGATCACCGCCCGGTTTCTCCCCTGCTCCTTGGCCTCATACAGCGCCACATCGGCCAGTTTCAGCAATTCACTTCCGGACAGGAACAGACTGTCATCCCGGGCCACGGTTCCCCCCACACTGATGGTCACCGATTCTCCGATGGGGGAGTCCCCATGGGGCATCTCCAGTTCGCGGATGGCCTCCAGCAGGGCCTGGGCCACAAACCGGACCCCTTCCTCATCCTGTTCCGGAAGAAGACAGACAAATTCCTCGCCCCCCCAGCGGGCCACGAAATCCGCGGGGCGCAGCAGGGTGTCCTGCAGGCTCATGGCCACAGCCTTCAGGCATTCATCCCCTTCAAGGTGTCCATACAGATCGTTGTATCTCTTGAAGAAATCGATGTCCGCCATAAGGATCCCCAGGGGATAGCGGGCCCTCCGGGCCCGGCGGATCTCGGAATCCAGGGTCTCATCCAGCAGCCGCCGGTTGGGGATGCCGGTGAGTCCGTCGATCATGGAGTGTTTCTTAAGGATATCCCGGTAGCGTTTCAGTTCCAGATGGTTCTGGATCCGCACCCGAAGAATGGAAAGACTGTAGGGTTTGCGGATGTAGTCGATGGCCCCCACCAGCAGCCCTCTTTCCTCATCATCCTCTCCGTCCATGGAGGTGATAAAAATCACCGGAATGTCCCTGGTATCGGGATCCCCCTTCAGCAGCCGGCAGACCTCATACCCGTCCATGTCCGGCATCACCACATCCAGAAGAATCAGATCGGGTATCTGACCGCGGCCAATTACACTGAGAGCCTCAGCACCACTGCGGGCAGTGAGAACACGGTAACGGTCCTGCAGTTCGTTTTCCAGCATGCGCAGATTGAAAGCGGAGTCATCCACCACCAGAATGGTCTCCTTCGCCGGAATCAGTGCCATGTATAATCCTCCTGTTGTTCCGGACCCCTGTTCCGGGATATTCGGATGCCAAATTCATCCTATCTCATTTTATCGGTAATTCTATGGATCATTTAAGATTTCCCCGCTCAGATGCCGATTCCTTTTTTTCCACCAGCATCCCGTTGATCTCCCCTCCCAGCAGAAACACCATGCTGCTGAGATACAACCAGAAGATCAGGGCCACCACCGCCCCCAGGCTCCCGTAGACCAGGGAATAATCGGCAAACCGGCTGACATACCAGGAAAACAGCTGGGAGGTGGCCACCCAGCCCAGGGTGCAGAACACCGCTCCCGGCAGCACCCCCGCCAGACCGGCCCTGCGGCGGGGCAGAAGCAGATACATCAGGCTGAACACCCCGGCCATGAATACAAAACTCACCAGGTACCGCAGTAGAGTCCAGGCCGGCGTAAAGGAGTCCGGCAGATGCAGGGCCCCCTGCAGTGCCCGCCCGATCACCTGGCCCATAACCAGCCCCACGAAAGCCACTGTAACCGCCAGCGCCAGGACGAAGGTGAGAAACAGGGCGGAAAGAAGTTTTTTCCACATTCTCCGGGAGTCCACCTGCCGGTAGGCCACATTGACTGCCCGCTGGGTGGCCCGGATCCCCCGGGAAGCCCCCCAGACCGCAGTGATTATGCTGACCGACACCAGGGTCACGCTGCGTCCCCGGGTCAGTTCACCCAGAACCCGGATCACCAGAGCGCTGGTCTCCTCCGGCAGCAGCCAGTTTAGATTCATGAGAAAATCCTGGCTCACCAGAGGGGTAAAGGATAAAATGGTGATGATCAGGATCAGGAAGGGAATGAAGGACATGGTCAGATAGAAGGCCATCTGGGCCCCCAGGTCCGGCAGATTGTGTTCCCGGATCCTCTGATACAGCAGCTGCAGCATTCTGACCATGGTGGCTCCTTTCCGCCGCCGGGGAGGTACCCATGAATCCCGACCGCCAGTTACTCCTATATATGTACAGAACCGTCACCCGGTACCCCGGGCGGATCCGCCTGGTCCGGCTCCTGGTCCGGGGCGGGGCTCCCTTTTTCTATGTCTGGTACGGAGCCGTTGTGCTGGCGGCACTTCTGAACCGGCGGGATGCCCTGGCCTTTGTGCTGGCTGCACCGGCAGGCACTTTCCTGGCGGTAAGCCTTTTAAGAAGACTTTCATTCCGGCCCCGGCCCTTTGCCGCCACCGGCCTAGACCCTCTGGTTCCCCACCGGGAGGACAGCAGTCTTCCCAGCCGGCACGCCGCTTCCGCCTGGGCCATAGCCCTGGTTTCTTCAGTGCTGGGTCCTGCCTTCTTTCTGCCGGCTCTGACCGCAGCCCTGATCACCAGCGGGGTCCGGGTGGCCAGTGGCCTTCATTATCCATCCGATATCCTGGCAGGTCTGGGGCTGGCACTTCTTTGCACCCTGGTGGCTCTGCCACTTCTCTAGGCGGGAAAAAAATGAGCGATCAGGCGGTCGATCAGCTGCTCCCGCTGGTT
>JAXGWN010000178.1:0-4522 GCA_040773285.1 Bacillota bacterium | reverse complement strand
GTCATTTCCGTTTTCTTGACCAGTTCTCCCAGAAGAGCCGTTCCCTGATTCTTCAGTTCGTCCACAGTCAGGGCGGAGCCGTTCAGCAGTTCCATGAGCCGCTGATTCTCTTCAATTTCCGTGCCCAGTTCCTGGGCATGGGCTGCTCCCTGTTCCGTATCCCTGGCCTGGTCTGAGGCTCCCCGGGCAATCTCATCCACCGATCTGGCCACCTCATCGGCTGCCACGGCAGACTGCTGGCTGGTCTGGTACATGCTGTCCGAGGCCTGGGCAACCTGACCGGCGCTCTGATCTATGGTGCGGATCAGGCCGGTGACATTTTCCTTCATCTGAAGCAGTGACCGGCTGATCTCCCCGATCTCATCTCCCCGGCCCAGGGGAGCCTTCAGTTCACTGCGCAGATCTGTCGTAAAGTCGTAGCGGGCCATATCGTCCAGAGCCGCCGATACCCGGGTCATGGGACGGCCCAGGGACCTTCCCAGGGCCCAGGCAGCCGCCAGACCCGCGGCCAGCAGCACCAGGGAGCCCAGCAGAAGAAGATTCCGCAGCCGGTATACCCCGGCCAGCACATCCTCCTCATAGTTTCCGATTCCCAGAGTCCAGTTTCTTCCCGGGATGGGACTCATGGCGGTCAGCCTGCGGCTTTCCATGAAATCATAATTCACCCTCCCCTGGGTACCCAGGCCCACTTTCTGCAGTTCCTGGCCGAATCCGGCCAGGTCCCCCCCCGTCTCCACATCGGAAAACACATTGCTCTGGTTCAGAACCAGGTCCCGGTTGGGATGGGCATACAGTGTGGAGTCCGCGCCCAGGATGAAGGCGTACCCCCTCTGTCCAATCCCCAGATCGTCGGTGATCTGGTTCAGGGCCGTTCCGTCCCGGCGGCCGATCAGGGCCCCCACCACCTGGTTGCCCCGGAAGATGGGCACCGCATACATGAGAACCGGCTCGTTGGTCACCGAACTGATCAGAACGTTGGATACAGTACCCTCCCCGGCCAGAGCAGTCTGAATATAGTCCCGCTGGGACAGGTCGGCCGTTTCACCGCTTTTTACATAACGGGTCTGTCCGTCCGGGGTCACCACCCCGATATCCAGGTACCCCATCCGCTCCACGTCCTGCAAAAGAGCCATCCTCTGGGTGGTCCAGTCCATGGTCTGGACTCTCTGACGGTTGGCCACCTCCTGCAGTATCTCGATCCTGCTGCTCACCTGGAGATCCACCCGGACCGCAGCCGTTCGGGCATACTCCAGCATTCCGTTTTCCACTTCCGTGATCACAGCCTGGCTGCCCAGGGTTACCGACAGGATTCCGACACCCCCGGCCACCACCAGAATCAGGGCACCCACAAACAGCATTATTTTCTTTGAAATGTTCAGTTTCATATGTCCTCCTATGATGACTTCCGGCCGTGCATCTGCCCCGGCCATTATATCTGATACTTTCTCAGTTCATTTCTGAAGTTCCCGATCAGGGCTTCCAGCTGGGTGATATGATCGGTCAGTTCTTTTACCCTGACCGAATACTGGGTCACACTGGCGCTCATTTCTTGAGAGGAGGCAGAGTTTTCCTCCGCCACCGCCGACAGGGAATGAACGTTTTCCACCACCTGAGACAGGCTGGCCGTCTCCCGGGACAGCCGGTCGATCAGACGGACAATAATATCTGATACTTCAATAATCTGATCGGTGGATCTCCGGTTCTCCCCTGTCACCCGGTCCAGGGTCTCGTTGCTCTGCTCCAGCTGCTGGTATTTTTCCTCAATTCTGGTAACGAAACTGCCGATCTGCTGAATGAAATACACCAGATTGGAATTGATGCTCTGCACCGCCTCCTTGGAGTCTTCCGCCAGTTTCCGGATTTCCTCGGCCACCACGGTGAAGCCCCGTCCGGCTTCTCCGGCCCGGGCCGCCTCAATGGCTGCATTCAGGGCCAGCAGATTGGTCTGGTCCGCTATGGATTCCACCGCCGAGGAAATCTCCATGATCTTACCGGCCTGGGCCGACAGTTCCTTGCCCTGTTCGTTGACATCGGAGAAACTCACCATAACCTGATTGATCATCCGGTTGACCCCGGAGATCTCCTGGAAAGACTGTTTCAGGCTGGTCACCGATTCCTCCAGGTTTTCCTTGCCGGTCCTCTCCTCCTCCACGATCTGATTCAGAGAGTCAATATACTGGGACAGGGTACTGACCGCCACTTCGGTTTCCTCGGCCTGGTGACCTGCCCCCATGGCCACATCGTGCACCACTGCCGCAATGGAATCCGACAGATCCTTCATGTTGGCAGCGATGGAGGAAAACTCCCGCATGTAATTGCTCATATCGTCGGTGCCGCCCTTCAGGAACAGAAAGTCGGTCTTAACCAGTTCCTTGGCTTCTCCCAGCAGTTCATATAGCCTTTCCAGGGAGTCGCCGGTCTCATAGCTGGTACGGCTGGCGTAATCATGATTTTTCAGTTGTGCGAACTGGTTTTCCAGTTCCCGGACCGGACCAAGAACCACTCTGGATACCAGCCAGACGGCCGCTCCGCTTCCCAGAGCGATGGCAGCGTTCAGGGGAAGACCCGAAATACCTCCGGTCAGGGTCAGGGCCAGCAGAAGAACAGCGGCGGGTACCAAAGCGATTTTCAGGGGCAGACTGCGGACCAGACCCAGTCCAAGAGCCCGTGATCCTGGAGATTTAAGCCGCCGGTCAGGACTCTTTTCAAAGGTCAGGTGTACCTTGAAGAAATGCCGTCCATCCTCCAGGGTTCCCTTGTCCAGGGGCTTTACCTCCAGCGTTTCCCCGAAGAATTCACTGCTTCCCTCCAGCAGGCCCAGAAAATAGTCAAAGAGTCCCCGTTTGGATACATAGGTGATGACCACCTCCCGCTCCCCCAGTTCCTCCGCCTGCAGCCGGGGAGGATTGGCGCCCCGGACCATCCTGGTCAGCTGGGCATGAACCTCGTCCATCATCATCAGGAAACCCTTCAGGCTGTGCCGTTCAAAATAGGAGGGGAACCACTGATGGAACGTGTGGATATTCTGTTTGCCCACTTTTTTCCAGATGCCTTCCACCGGCTCCCCGACAGACTGGGATATATGCCGGAAGATGCTGAAGATCTCCTGATCCGGAATGTCCTCCAGGGGACTGATCACCCGTCCGGGATCCCAGGATTCACTGTTCAGGGCCCGGTCCACAGGATCGTTGCCATAGAGACTGCGCAGGCTTTTCAGCCAGGTCGATACCACTGTTCCTTTCATATGCTCCTCCGTTACTGGTCTGATTCGTATGTACGCAGTTCATCCGGACAGCTTCCTGTCCGGATGAACGGTCTTAATAAAATTATTCAGTCTTCCTGTACGGCCCAGGCCTCCAGTTTTTCCATTACCAGGTCATACGTCCTGCGGGATACTTCGGGGAGGGATCCTCCCAGGGCCTTCTCTGCCTCCTGGAACCCTTTTTCAATGGCTCCTTTCAGCTCTTCGAACCGGGAACGGTCCCCGCCGGACAGGGCCACCGCAAAGTCCACAATCCGGGTGCTGACCGCCTCGGCTCCCCAGTCCCCTTCAGGTCCGGTCTGCCGGGCAGCCTCCAGACGTATTTCACTGTCCTCCGGCAACAGTTCATCGCCGGATACCTCTCCTCTGTCCCTGGCTGCCTGCCGGGCGATCATTCGCTCCACCAGGGTCCGGAGGTTCTCAGTGGCCCGGCGGGTCTCATCCCACAACCGGTCTATTGTCCCCTGATCCACTCTGCCTGCGGGTCTGTCATAGGTGACCGGTTCTGCAGGACGCCGGTCCTGTCCGATCTCCACCAGAACACCGCGTTTGTCTGCAGGTTCCGTTCCGTTTTTTTCCGGAACAGAACGTTCTGTTCTTTCCTGTTTTACCACATCTGCAACGGGCCTTCCGCCCACCGGATGAATCATGGAAATCCCTCCTTCCCCTCTTGAGAATTATATCGGCCAGATCAGAGGGAAATTAAGGGCTTCCAACCGTATAAGTACGGAATTCACATAAAATCTTCCGCACTTTCCAGGTAGGAAAGGAATTTCTCCACCACCCGGGGATCAAACTGGGTGCCGGCATTGTTTCTCAGTTCCTGGAGTACCTTCTCCCGGGAAAGGGGGGCCCGGTAGGCCCGCTGACTGGTCATGGCATCGAAGGCATCCGCCACCAGAATGATCCGGCTGTACAGGGGAATTTCCTCCCCGGCCAGCCCCCGGGGATACCCGGTACCGTCCCAGCGCTCATGGTGGGACAGGACCACTTCCGCCATATCTGCCATATCGCTGACCGAACTGAGAATCCTGTATCCGATTTCCGGATGGCGGCGGATCTCCGCCAGTTCCTCAGAACTTAAAGTTCCCGGCTTATTGAGGATCTGCTCATCGATGGCCACCTTCCCGATATCATGGAGAAGTCCGATGCTGGCCAGTTCACTCTGACGGGACTCTCCCAGTTCCAGCAGGGAACCCAGCAGCCGGCACAGTTCCGAAACCCGCTGGGAATGCTGTTCCTCTCTGCGGTTTTTTTCAT
>JAXGWN010000177.1:0-4557 GCA_040773285.1 Bacillota bacterium | reverse complement strand
GTACGTTTCTCCGGGCGGCTTCCGGCATGATCAGGTGTCCTGCCGCCACCAGGGCCTCCTTGTTGGCCAGAGCAATTTCTTTTCCGGCCTTAAGAGCCGCCCAGAGAACCGGGAGTCCGGCAAACCCGCTGATGGCCGCCAGTACAGTGTCTGTACCAGGCCCGCAGACTGCCTCCGCCAGTTCCTCAGGACCGGTCAGCATCCGGCTGCCGGTCTCCCGGGCCAGGGCCTCCAGTTCATCCCGGTGGGAGAGGTCCTCCATCCAGAGAAACTCCGGCCGGTGGGCCCTGGCCTGGGAAGCCAAAAGGTCCAGATTTTTTCCTGCCGCCAGGATGGAGGCCTTAAGACGGCCCGGATGGTTTTCTATAACATCCAGGGTCTGGGTCCCGATGGACCCGGTACACCCCAGAACTGCAATCCGTTTCATGTGTCACCCCGCATTCAGGCAAATATAAAGTAGAGGATGTAAAAATACACCAGAGGAATCACCAGCAGAGCGCTGTCAAACCGGTCCAGGATTCCCCCGTGGCCCGGCAGGAAGTTTCCGGAGTCCTTGACACCGGCACTGCGCTTGATGGAGGACTCCAGCAGATCCCCGAAAATGGCGCCCAGGCTCACCAGAAGGCCCAGAAAAATCCCCTGAACCGCTGTGTAATGTCGGAAAATCAGCCCGGCCAGCACCGCAGCCGCCACGGTAAACACCACCTCCCCCACAGCTCCCTCCACACTTTTTTTGGGGCTCAGATTGGGGCTCAGTTTGTTTTTTCCCAGACTGCTGCCCACAAAAAAAGCGGAACTGTCTCCGATCCAGATGAGAACCATGGACAGCATAAGCCAGAAAAATCCATTGGGAAAATTGCGGATTTCCAGGAAGTAAATGTAAAAAACAAAGGTGTAGAAAAGGCCGAAGATCCCCAGTCCCAGATCCGTGAAGTCCATTTTGGGATACCGAAGCACCATCTGGATGCCCATGGCGATGATCACCGGTATGAGTATCAGGCTCCAGGGATAATGGAGCCCCAGTATTTTGTTGGCAAACAGAAGAACTCCCCCCACCAGACAAAGAATGGACGGGATCTCCTTGCCCATATGCACCATCATCCGGTGATATTCGAAGAAACTCAGCAGGGAGGCTCCGGCAATCAGGATGTAAAACGGGATTCCTCCCCAGTAAAAGGCGGCGATCAGCACCAGTATCCAGAAAACCGCAGTGATCACCCGGAGAGTCAGATTTTTTTTATCCAGAGCCATAATGCTAAATTCCCCCGAATCTCCGGCCCCTGGCCTGATAGTCCTGCAACGCGAGGACCAGATCCTCCCGGCCGAAATCCGGCCAGAGCACATCTGTCACATACAGTTCCGCATAGGCAATCTGCCACAGCAGGAAATTGCTGATCCTCAGTTCTCCGGACGTGCGGATCACCAGATCCGGATCCGGAATATCTTCAGTATACAATAATCTGCTGAAATAATCTTCCGTTATCTCCTCCGGTCCGGGGGAGCGGTCCAGCACTGTCCGTACAGCGGACAGAATTTCCTGTCTTCCTCCATAGTTGAAGGCAATGTTCAGCTGCAGACCGGTATTGTCCCGGGTCAGCTCCACTCCCTCCCGCACCGCCTGCAGAGTCTTTTCCGGAATGGCGGACAGATCCCCCAGAATGCGGATCCGGACCCCGGCGCCATGAAGTTCCCGGATTTCCCGTTTCATCATTTCCGTCATCAGATCCATCAGGAAACCCACCTCTTCCGTGGGCCGTTTCCAGTTTTCCGTGGAAAACGCGTATACCGTCAGGTAACGGATCCCCAGTTCCGGAGCTACCCGGACCACTGCCTTCAGGGCCTTCATGCCTGCTCTGTGTCCGGCGGTTCTGGGAAGTCCTCTCTTTCGGGCCCAGCGGCCGTTTCCATCCATTATGACTGCCACATGAGCAGGAATCAACGTGAGATCCAGTACTTCCGTTGTGGTCATAGCGCTCTCCTTCCGGGATCTGCCGTATTCCGGTGCCTATTGGATCAGAAGCCCCCGCTAGCGGGGGCTTCTGATCAGATTTCCATTACGGATTCTTCTTTCTGTTTGGTGATCTCATCGATCCTTTTAATGTACGTGTTGGTCAGTTCCTGAATCTCCTCTGTGGTGGCTTTCACCGTATCCTCAGGAAGACTGGCCTCTTTTTCCAGTTTTTTCAGATCATCGTTGCCGTTTCTGCGGAGGTTCCGGATCTCCACCTTGAAATCCTCCCCCTTTTTCTTCACAATCTTCACCAGTTCCCGGCGGCGTTCTTCGGTCAGCTGAGGAATCGGGATCCGGATAACGTCCCCGTCATTGGAGGGATTCAGTCCCAGATCCGAAGTGAGAATGGCTTTTTCCACGGCCTTGATCACTGACTTATCCCAGGGCTGTACCACCAGCAGTCTGGGTTCCGGGGCACTGACACTGCCCACCTGGCTGATGGGTGTGGGAACTCCATAATAGTCCACGGTGAGACCGTCCAGCAGGGCGGGATTGGCCCGGCCTGTCCGGATGGAGGTCAGGTCGTGACGGTATGCCTCCACAGCCTTCTGCATTTTTTCCTCAAGATTGCTCATCAGGTCCTTCGTACTCATTCACTTTACCTCCCGATTACAGTTCCGATCTGCTCACCGCAGACCGCCCGCATGATGTTGCCTTCCCGGGTCAGATTGAATACAATCAGCCGGATTCCGTTTTCCATACACAGCGATGCCGCCGTGGCATCCATAACCTTCAGACCATTGTTCAGAATATCGATAAAACTCAGTTCCGTAAACATCCGGGCTTCCGGATTCTTTGCCGGATCATCGTCGTAGACCCCATCCACTTTCTTGGCCATAAGGATCACCTCTGCCCCGATCTCCGCTGCTCTGAGAGCGGCGGTGGTGTCGGTGGAGAAGTAAGGGTTCCCGGTTCCGGCCGCAAAGATGACCACCCGTTTTTTCTCCAGATGACGCATGGCTCTGCGGCGGATAAAGGGCTCGGCCACCTCTTTCATCTCTATGGCTGACTGCACTCTGGTGGGGACATCGTATTTTTCCAGGGCAGACTGCAGGGCCAGTGAGTTCATCACCGTGGCCAGCATACCCATATAATCTGCTGTGGTCCGCTCAATTCCCTTGGAACTGCCGGATATTCCCCGCCAGATGTTCCCGCCGCCCACCACAATGGCCACTTCAAGTCCCAGGTCCACCACATCCCGGATCTGGGAAGCGATGCTGTCCAGGGTTTTTTCCTCCAGCCCGAATCCCTGATCACCGGCCAGAGCCTCTCCGCTGATTTTCAGTACGATCCGTCTGTATTCTGGTTTGTTCATCCGCTATAGCTCCTGACCTTGAATTTTTCCGTTCCGGTACCATTCTTATTTTACTGAACCATATGCCCGGACGCAAGACCCGGCTGGGCACATAAAGAACATCGCTTCCATTCCTTTCGGTCCGGAAGCGATGTCGTCGCCGGTTTACTTCTGGCTCATTGCCGCAATTTCAGCAGCAAAATTATCTTCTTTTTTCTCCATTCCCTCGCCCAGTTCATAACGGACGAAACGGCGGACCGAAATATTCTCACCGATTTTGGCGATTTTCTCCTGGATCAGACCTTCAATGGTCAGGTCCGGATTTTTCACGAAGGACTGGTTGTACAGGCATACCTGCTCGAAGTACTTGCTGATCCGTCCATCCACCATCCTGTCGATGATGTTTTCCGGTTTTCCTTCGTTTCTGGCCTGATTGCGGAGAATTTCCTTCTCCTTCTCGATTTCTTCCTGGGGCACCTCATCGGATCTCACATATTCCGGCTTGGATGCGGCAATCTGCATGGCGATGTCCTTGGCCAGGGTTTTGAACTCATCGGTCTTGGCCACGAAGTCGGTTTCGCAGTTGATCTCCAGAAGAACACCGATTCTTCCGCCACCGTGGATATAGGACTCCACCAGACCCTCTGTGGCAATACGGCCAGCCTTTTTGGCGGCAGCCGCCAGGCCGTGTTCCCGCAGGAACTCAATGGCCTTATCTATGTCACCGCCGGACTCGGTAAGGGCCTTTTTGCAGTCCATCATACCGGCTCCGGTGCGCTCTCTCAGTTCTTTTACAACGCTTGCACTGATCATGTTCATTCCTCCTTAATCCGGGCAATCCTACTCTGTGTCCTCTGCAGACGCATTGTCGTCCGCAACAGCTTCCGGGGCAGCCTCTTCTTTCAGGTTGTCTTCAAAGCCGGGAGCATCCACCCGTGACTGACCTCCCTCAATAACAGCGTCCGCCATTCTCTTGGTGATCAGTTTCACCGCACGGATGGCGTCGTCGTTTCCGGGGATAATGTAATCCACCTCATCCGGGTCGCAGTTGGTGTCCACGATGGCCACCACCGGAATTCCCAGTCTTCTGGCCTCGGCAATGGCGATCTTTTCCTTCTTGGGATCCACCACAAAGAGGGCGCCGGGCAGACGGTTCATTTCCTTGATTCCACCCAGGAAACGCTCCAGTTTCTCGGTTTCGGCCTTCAGCTGGATCACTTCTTTTTTGGGAAGTACATCAAAGGTGCCGTCC